>CALARM010000539.1 GCA_937888925.1 uncultured Synergistia bacterium
TTGATAATCAACAGGTAATACAATATCCTTTACCTATTCGCCAGGCCAGTGCAAAAAAGAAAGTTTAATTTTTTCCTTACGGATATTTTTGTGCGAAGCAGGGAACAGGCATGCCTGTTCCCTGCTTCTATAGTGAGGTCTTTTTATGAAATTTGGCTCTAAAATTTTTGCTTTCCTTGTTGTTATAAATGTTCTTATTTTATTTCTGGCTTCTTTATTGATAAACAGTTACATAATAAATAGCTTCTTCAATAATAATAAACAGCTTGCTTTAAGTCAGTCAGAAATACTTGCCAGGCAGGTCAATCATCTTGTAGAGTCTAAAGAGCAATTGATTATACTTCTCGGTACATTTGCCCTCACAGATTATATATCTGCAAGAGAGGGAAAAGATAAAAAAGTGATTGAAAAAAAGAGAAAAGAAGCTGAATTGAAGTTTAAACTTTTTTCCGAACAGTACAGTTCTTTCAATGAACTCAGGTTTATAGATGAAAAAGGTGAAGTACTTATAAAGATTTTAGATGGGAAAATCGTCGATAAACCCGATGAGAACATGAGCGATAAAGACTATTTTAAGTCACTTCTTGCCACAGGTCAGGAAAAGAAAAAAATATATAAATATATTTCCCCTGTATTTAAGACAGAACAGGTGGCTATTAATATGGCATGTCTTGTAAATTATAAAGGACATGATACAGGTATTATAGTAGGTACCTATAACCTGGAAGATATTCATGACCTGTTTAATGAAACTAAATTTAAGAGAATGTGGTTTGTAGAAGATAGTTTTGCCTGGATGATAGGAATAGATAATGAAAAAAAACCTCTTCTTATATCTTATCCTGAAAAATATAATTCCGATCCCAACATGATAGGATTAATAGAGGAAGATAAAGAAGCCTCTTTAAGAAATGGTTTGTTGACATATGGATATGGCTGCATATCTTATACCTCACGGGATGGTAAAAAGCGTATCGTAGCTTTTACTCCTGTGAATAAAACACTTGGATGGAGTGTTGCTCTGTCAATACCATATAATAAATTTATTTCCTCAGGGGAACAATTACAGATTAAGATTACTGTTATTTTATTTATATCATTGTTACTTCTCATTACGGGTATGTGCAGTGTGATTTTTTATTTTTCCAGAGTATTAACACTTCTTGCTTTTGATATTGATACGTTAATAGATCTGGAACAGGAATCGCAGATTCATGTAAAGGGCCACGATGAAGTTGCTCAAATTGGTGTCGCTGTTAACAGATTAAATCAAAAATATCTGGATGTAAAGAGCAATAGTTCAATGGATATGAACAGTATAACAAATCTACCGGGGAATTTTACTGTACAGAAAAAGCTTTTCGATATAATAGACAGTGGCAGAAAATTTGCAGTTACTATGGTTGATATAGATAATTTTAATGTTTATAATCAGCGTTACGGTTTTCCTAAGGGTGACAGTGTTATAAGGATGACTGCCACACTTGTGACAAATATTGTAAAAGAATCTGGTAATAAAGAGGATTTTGTAGGACATCTGGGAGGAGATGATATTGTTTTTATCACAACTCCTGATAAGGTAGATAAAATATGTGAAGAAATAATATCTTCTTTTGATAAACAGATAGTATTATATTACACGGAAGAAGACAGACAGAAAGGCGGTTTTGCCTGGAGAGATAAAGAAGGAACAATAAAAAAATTCCCTCTTATGACTCTTTCTATTGCAGTTTCAACAAATGAGAAAAGACAGATAATTCATCCTCTTCAGATAAGCCAGATATTCTCGGAACTTCTTGTATATTTGAAAAAACGTCCAGGAAGCAAATATTTTAGAGATAGAAGAATCAGAGACAGAAAGCCTCTTTCTTCGGAAACTGCTTCTATTATGAGACAGGATGATAGCGAAGATTCTGCAGATAATGAGTCCGTGAGTTTATCAGAGCCGGAACATGAAACTGTAGAAGATGGAAATAAAACAGAAGCTTTGCCTGAAGATAACCATGAAGCTTCTGGCGGGACGAATGACGGAGAATAACCTGATAGTTTGGAGTAAAATATGTCATTGTATTGTGATAATTGTAACCATGAAAATAATGATAATGAAACATTATGTCATAAATGTGGCTATTCACTTCTGACAGAAAAGAAATTAAAACCGGGTTTGATTCTCCATGAAAATTATGAAATAAAAAGATTGATTAAATCGGGTGGTATGGGAGCAGTTTATGAAGGTCTGGATAAAAAATCTGGTACACTCTGTGCCGTAAAAGAAATGCTCGGACAGTCCTGTGAATCAGTAAATAATAATCAGTATATGATTGACAGCTTTAAGAGAGAAGCCAGAATTCTTCGTTCTCTCAATCACAGTAATATACCTGTCGTAAGAGATTATTTTATAGATGGCAATCGATATTATCTTGTAATGGATTATATAGAAGGTAAGGATCTTGATGCGGTTCTTCAGGGTTATGAAGGACGTGGTGTGCCTGAAGAGCTTGTGATAAAATGGGCAAAAGAGATACTTAATGCTCTGGAATATCTTCACAGCCAGGATCCTCCTGTTATATATCGTGATATGAAGCCGGAAAATATAATGTTACAGTTTTCTGATGAGAAGGTAATGCTTATAGATTTTGGTCTTGCCCGGACAATAAATCCTCTGAGTCAGGATACAATGACAAGCGTCGGTACTCCTGCTTATGCTCCGAAGGAATTGTTTCAGGGACAGCCCCAGATAAGAACGGATATCTATTCCCTTGGTGCTACCATGCACTGTCTTCTGACCGGTGTTATTCCTTTAATTCCTTTTGATTTCAGCCCTGTAAGGGAGCTTAATTCAAATGTATCGGAA
>CALARM010000540.1 GCA_937888925.1 uncultured Synergistia bacterium
CATAGTAAGGAAAATATCATCTTTCTGGATAACTATTTGAGAATAAAAATACTTACTTTTTTCTATCTCTGTCCTGCAAGGTAATGTAAAAACCTTTTTGCCCGTAAAATCGTATATATAGAAATTCTCTTTATCACTGCTTACAAGATAGTGTTCATCTATAAGAGGTTTATTTGTTCCTTCCGGTCTGAAAGATGTTATTTTCCGGGTATTTTCCTTAGAAAATACAGTGACTTCCCTGTAATCCGGGCCATATATAAAAAGATATTTCATATTTTCATCAAAAACAGGTCTTCCCTCTGCAATATTTATTTTTTGTAGTTTTTCCAGATTCAAAAAATAATTTTCGTAAAAATAATCTGAATTTTCTTGAGAGTATAAGAGATTGGAGAGAAGGCATGTAAATATGATAATATAAAAAATTTTTAAAAACATGATAAAATCTCACTCCTTTATGGGTTATATAATGCAATTAGGCGGAAAGATGACAAGATAAATATAAAAAGAAGAATTTTCCACACATTACGGATAATTTATCTACACTGCATATATCTGTATTATTTCAGACCAAGACTCAACTTTATAATCTCATTTATCTCATTGATTACATCTACTGGCAGACGGCCTATCTTCCTTGCGATAACATCACGCGGAACTGTCATAATATATTCACATCTGACCACAGATTTCTTAGCCAGTCCTGATTGTTTAAATGCTTCTGTGCCATCTTCTATTAAATATTCTGTAACAATAACGTTATCTATATGCTGAGAGGTAATAGCAACCAGAATAAGATCATTAAATCTCCTCTTTATATTATGATTAGAGACAACAAGAGCAGGTCTTGCTTTTTGCTGTATACCTGCTGTTGTTACAAATGGAAAAGGAACAACTACAATATCTCCATTGCTATAACTCATAAAGGTCTTCCTCCGCATTATCCCAGATTTTACTTAATGCCTGTTGCTGAAGTAATAAAGCATCCCGGTCAATCTGAGATACTCTTCTTCTGCAATATTCACTCACAAGAAATCTGGCATAATCAAATAGTTCCATGACCTTATCTTCCGGTAAATCATTTATAAGCTGAAGCAATTCTGTCTTACAATCTTTTACATTCTGCATAACTCATCCACCTCATATCAGAAATAAAGTGTCCTCTAAGTGTATGGGCAATTTATTGAGCTTAAATCCTATGTCTCTCAGGCCCTTTATAAATAGAGACATATCACACCATAAAACATTCTATCTCTTACCAGTATATATTACATTAACTCTTCTTGCAACAGAGAAAGGCCGGGTATGCTGTTGTCTTTCTGAATAATCATTTTCACTTATTAATCTCATATGGCAAATTTCCGGATGCAAAAGTTTCCGGTATCTGTTATATATCTATTCATGTTTCATACTGAATTTCTGGATACGACAGTTGCCTGTATCCATTACATAGACATTACCTTTTGAATCTACTGCTACCCCTTTAAGCGAAAAGAATTCTCCCTTACCTGAACCTTCAGAACCAAATTTTGTTATAAAATTACCATTACTATCAAATTTTTGGATACGGTTATTACCTTTATCCACTACAAACACATATCCGTCTTTATCTATCGCCATTCGTCCGAAGTCTTTGAATTATCCTTCTCCATCACCCCATATCTGCCCCCATTGTTTTATAAGTTCTCCTGATGGAGATAATTTAAAAATACCAGGTTTAACACGAATATGTTCAGAGGTTTTTTTAGATATAATACTATCCTTTCCTGCCAGTATTATATAAACATATCCTTCCCTGTCTATTGCAATATCTACCGGTTCAGGTTCATAGGTTAACAATATATTACGTATAGATCTGTCAAATTCCAGCCATTTTTCAATAAATTTTCCATTTGGATCAAATTTCTGAATATAATCACTATGATCTAATACATAAATATATCCGTTCGGGTCTGTAGCAATTCCTACAGGTTGATAAAACTGACCATTAAGTAAATGATTAGTTATGAAAACTCCATTTGAATTAAATTTTAATATATAGTCAGAACCTTCTCCTATATAAATATAATCTTCTGAATCAATAGCAATTGCTCCTCTATAAGCGTAAATTGGTTTATTATCTGGATTTTTCCATTTTGTTATAAATTTTCCATTTGAATCAAACTTCTGAATACGATAGTTATAACAATCTAATATATATATATTATCCTCTTTGTCTACTTTAATACTTTCAGGACCATCATATCCTTGATATGTACAGGCATCAACAACTGCCCAAGCTTCATTATCGGTAAAATTTGCTTCAGTAGTTAAAATATCTACAATTTCTTCACTCCAATGCCATATCTCTTTATCTTTCATTGTCACGATAACTTCCAATTTCTCTTTACTGATTTTATCTTTTAATTTCTCTATAGTTTCATCGGTAATTTTAGGATCCACGCCATAAACTCTAAACTCTCCATCGCCAGTGCCTTCAGCTCCCCATTTAGTTACAAACACATAATTTTCTGATAAAGATAAATTACCGGCTGCCTTCTCTTCGCTGAAAATAGAAATAATAAATAATAAAGCTATAAAACAAAGAAATAATATATATCTTATTATATGCATCGTATATAACGATCTCCTCTGGTAAGGTTAATGTGAGGGTTCCAGATTTATCGAAAGTATTCTATTTCTTTTCTATCTTTCCGGTAAAATCTCCTATCAAAGATTTAGAGATTTTACGGAGATTGCTTTATGGCTTTTCAGCAAAAAATACGCAGGAAGGCTGAAATATGATATAATTATATTGATTAATATTGTTATTATGATTGTGCATGGGGGGGTAATTGAATTGCTCAAAACAATAAGTGCTATGAAAGCAAGACAAAATCTGGGACAGATTATGAATGAAGTAAGTATAAGAAGTGACAGGTATATTATTGAAAGGAACGGCAAACCTCTGGTTGCCATTGTTCCTGTATCATTTATAGAAGAACAGGAATTAAAGAAGAAAAAATTTCTTGATTTACTGGATAAAGCGCAGAATAATTCAAATATATCAGAGGATGATATTCAGAGTGATATACAGGAAGCAGTCAGGGAAGTGAGGAACAGGACATAATGCTCAGGGTCGTTCTGGATACCAATGTTTTAGTGAGCGCACTTCTTTCATCCGGCGGAATTTGCAATCAAATTATAAGAAGATGGGTTACAGGATTATACCCCCCCGGAGAATTTTATAAAATTTTACTTAATCAGGGTTAAGAATAGATAATTACCGTTCAAAACATCCAGAGATTGCACAATGACTGAACAGAACCGTATTATAAAAACCGATAGTACAGGGCAGTTGCCGTAAATCAGATTAACAAAATATATAGAGGAAACATTACTATGCAGTCCATAAATTCTTATATTCTCATACAGGGAATTATATGTGCCATAATCAATATGATCG
>CALARM010000541.1 GCA_937888925.1 uncultured Synergistia bacterium
ATCGAGATCCAGAGTCGGGAGATCTCTGGTTTAATCTGGGGAATTGTTATTACAGAGCGGGAGACTGGGATCTAAGTTATTATGACTATGCCATCAAGTGTTATGATGAAGCACTGAAGTTAAAACCTGATTCTGATAAGTTTCTAGCCTATAAAGCCTGTGCTCTGATACAATTGGGTAATGACGAAGGTGCAGAAAAATACTGTAAGAAAGCTATGGAAGCAAATCCTGAAGGTTCTTACGGATTAATGGCGAAAGGTGCTATTCTTAATTATCAGGATAAATATGAAGAAGCATTACAATATCTTGATAAAAGTTTAGCTATTAACCCTAAAAGCCTTGATGGATGGCTTAATAAGGGATATGCCCTTAGCGAGCTTGAAAAATATGAAGAAGCTGTTAAATGTTATAATAAGGCATTAGAGATTGACCCCTATAATACCACTATTTTATTTTGTAAGGGAAAGGCTTTATACATCCGGGGAAAATATGAAGAAGCTATTAAATGTTATAATAAAGCATTAGAGATTTCCCCTGAATTTTGTAGTGCACTGGAATACAAGGGAAAGATTTTATGTGACATTGGAAAATATGAAGAAGCCCTTAAATGTTATAATAAATCATTAAAGCTTGTCTCTAATGATCCCGATACATATTTTTATAAGGCATTGATTTTATACTACTCTGGGAAATACGAAGAATCTATGAAATACTGTAATAGAGCAATAGAGTTTTACAGTACAGCTTCTTTTGTATGTTTGAAGGGGATTTTATTCTTTAAACTTGGTAAAAAGGAGGAAGGCTTAAAATACTATAACAAGGCTTTAGAATTTGATCCAAAACCAGAAGATACAGAAGGCTGGAAAAATAAATGTCTCCTGATGGCTGAAGCAGGTAAATATGAAGAAGGCCTGACATGCTGTGATAAAGGGCTGGAACTTAATCCTGAGAGTATAAGTATTATTACTGCGAAAGGTGAGATTTTATATAAACAGGGTAAATATGCAGATGCTATAAGATGGTTTGATAAAGCTCTGGCAATAAGCCCTGAGTATATGAGAGCCAAAAAGGGAAAAAAAGAAGCTTTAAAATCTTTAGAAAAATAAAAAGAGGTGATTATTATGAAACTTTTATCTTTAATTATAGTAACTTTTTTATTTTTATGTTTGAATTTTTCTTTACCACAGTCTGCTTCCGGCGTAAATAAAAATGAAGCCGATAAAACAATAGAGAATGACTCAGGTAAAATAAATAAAATTTCAACAATTACTATTGAAACCTTTAAAACTCATGCATCTCCTGCAGAAAAATCTCAGTGGAGCTGGGCTGCATGTATTTCTATGATATTGAATTTTTATGACATACCTTCCACACAGGAAGAAGTGGTAAAAAAGATTACCGGCGATGCAAAAGATATACCAGCAGGAAGCCTGAAAGAAATAGCTGAATATATGAATGGAACCGGTATAACCAGTAGTTTGAAAAAATTATCTGTTAATGCAACAGCTTATGATGCAAGTGTATTCATACCCTTTAAGGATATGATAGATGAAATTAAAGAAGGAAGACCCTTTATAATAGGTATAGCCAATAAAGATAAAAAATCTGGCCATGTTGTCATCTGTTATGGAGTTGACTGGTATGAAACCAGTGAAGGACAATGTATTACAGATTTCTATGTATATGACCCATGTTCCGGGATATTCTGTAAACGTTCCAGTGAAGAACTCAAAGATTACTGGATGGGGCTAATTGGTATAGAAGTAACAGTTGATATTTTCAATGCTATAGAATCGGGAGATCTCGGAATGGTTAAAGAACTATTTACTGCAGATCCGAATATTATTAACACTGAAAATGCCGGTGGAGAAACACCTCTTTTCTATGGAGTCAGACATGGGAAAAAAGAGATAGTGGAATTTCTTCTGAGTAAAGGGGTAGATATTAATGCCAGAAACAGTAAAGGAAATACACCACTGCAACAGGCAATACTTAATTATGTCATGCCCTATGACATTAATTTTTTAGAATCAATAAAATTTCTTATAGATAAAGGAGTAAACATTAATGATAAGGATATTAAGGGCTCAACAATTTTACACCTTGCAGCATCAGGTGGCTCAAAAGAATTAGTAGAATTTCTTCTGAGTAAAGAAATGGATATTAATGCCAGAGACAGTAAAGGAAATACACCACTGCAACTTGCAATCCTTAATTATGTCATGACCTATGACATTAATTTTTTAGAATCAGTAAAATTTCTGATAAATAAAGGAGCAAATATTAATAATAAAAATATAAATGGCGTAACAGCTCTACACCAGGTAGCAGGTGCTACAGGAACAGGTTGTGTTTCCCCGGAATTACTGGAAATTCTTATAAATAAAGGTGCAGATATTAATGCCATAGATATAGACGGAAAAACAGCATTACATTATGCATCCGGCAGTGGAACACCTGACCTGACTACTGTTCCAGATAATTATACTGTTGAATTTCTTGTAAATAAAGGGGCAGACATTAATGTTAAAGATAATTATGGAAGAACAGCCCTTCACTACAGTGCAGAAATTGGCACTTCGAGTCAACTCGTAAAATTCCTTCTATCTAAAGGACTTGATATTAACGCTAAAGATAAGGAAGGTAAGACACCCCTGACAATTGCAAAAGAGCATCAGAATAATGATATTGTAGAGCTTCTTATAAAGTACGGTGGGAAGTAATTATTATGGTATAGAAGCCTTCTTAATTATAAACTTTTGATAATACCAGATTTAAAGAAAGGATCTTTTGTATGACAAAAAAAAGTATGGCAGGTATTCTGTTGATTTTAATTGTAATCTTTGTTACAGGGATTGCTATGGCATCTGACATCTTTACTGTTTTAGAAGAAGGAGATGCCAGTAAGGTAAAAGAGATGCTGGGAAATAACCCTTATCTGGTTGATGCATATGGTTTCGAACTAACTACACCTCTTCACTTTGCTCCAACAAAAGAAATTGCAGAACTCCTTATTAAAAAGGGAGCAGATGTTAATGCATATGATATGTATAAAAACACACCATTACATTATGCTGCTTCCAGAGGACCGAAAGAACTGGTTGAGTTTCTTATTGCAAGGGGAGCAAATGTTAATGCTAAAAGTGATGAAGGCACTACTCCTTTAATGAAAGCCGCCATATATGGAGATAAATATATAGTAAAAATTCTCATAGCTTCCGGAGCAGATATTAATGTTGCTGATCACGAGGGAAGAACTGCTCTAATGGCTGCTTTTGGTCGGGAAGATATAGATATAGATATGATAAAAATTCTTATTGCCAGTGGCGCAGATATTAATATTACTTTCACCGAAGAGCCATCGAACTCTGTGAAATATAATCTTTTACATGAAGCATGTATGCTGGGCAATAAAGAACTGTCGTTATTATTTATTGATAAAGGTTTGGCTCTTAACTCCTCCGATTTTCCTCCTTTATTCCTTGCTGCAGAATACGGACATAAAGAACTGACAGATTTTCTCATTGAAAGAGGCGCTTCTATAAATTCTGTTACTCCCGGCGGATACAATCTTTTACATGCAGCATGTAAGGGTGGACTTACAGAACTTATTTCTCTTTTAATTGATAAAGGATTGGATGTTAATTCTGTTGATGAAGAAGGTAATACTCCTTTATATTATGCCGTAACTTCATATACTTCATATGATGTACCGGCGGCTCGTAAAGCTCTTGCTTCAATGCTCATTAATAAAGGTGCCGATGTGAGTCTTAGTCCCCATCTTCTGGGTGAGGCTTCCATGAGAGGCTTTACAGATCTGGTCAGAGCCATTATTGATAAAGGAGTTGATGTTAATTCTCTTAATGAATCCTTGAGATATGCTGTCGGTGTAGATCTGGGAGGAGATGAAGAGAGTCTGATAATACTTATTCAGAATGGCGCTGAAATAACTCTTATTCCTGACCTTTTTCCCTGGGCTTTGAAGAATGGTTTTACAAATATAGCCCTGGCTATTATTAAGAATAAAGGATTTAATGTTAATTCTGTTGATGAAGAAGGTAATACTCCATTACATTATGCGTCATCAGCCGGTAATAAAGAGGTTTCAGAATTGCTCATTTCTAAAGGGGCCAATGTAAATTGCTCTGATAATAAGGGAAAAACTCCTTTAATTAAAGCCATAGAAAATAATCATTCAGGCCTTGCGGAATTTCTACTTTCCCTGGGGGCTGATATTAATAATGAACATCTTGTTTATCAGGCTACACGTTGGAGTTCACTGGAGACTCTGAAGTTTCTTTCATCTAAAGGAATTAAGTTTAATGTTTCCAATAATCAAGGTCTGACTCCTTTACATGAAGCAGTAAAAGGAAATAAGATAGATATAGTAAATTATCTCCTTGATACAGGCGTCAGTATCAATACTGTTGATAATAAGGGAAATACGCCGCTTGGTCTTGCTACTGATAAAGATATGGTAAAACTTCTTTTTTCCAGAGGAGCCACGATGGATAATAATGCTTTACACCTGGCACTTAAATTTGACATAAAAGAAATAGCCCTTAAACTTATTGCCGGAGGTGCAGATATTAATCTTTCTGATAATGATAGAGGATGGTATCCTTTACATTATGCAGCATGGACAGGTAATAAAGAAGTAGCAGAATTGCTCATTTCTAAAGGCGCTCAAATTGATTATCCATCTCAAAAGGATTGGAAAAGCAGTTCAATTATGATCTTTAAGGGAGCAACGCCATTATATCTTGCATCATACCAGGGACATAGAGAAATTGCCGAACTTTTGCTTGATAAAGGATCATCTATGGATCTGGCTGATAAAGAAGGAAATACTCCCCTTTTTGTTTCTATAGTTCATTACTGTGATTTATATTCCCATGAGTTCAGAGGAAATGAGCATCATATAATAGCTAAAATGCTTATAGAAAAAGGCTCTGACCTGAGCATTAAAGATAAGTATGGAAATAGCGCCCTGCATTTTGCTGCTCCCAGAAATCCTTTATATATACTGGAAATGCTTCTGAAAAAAGGCATTGATGTTAATACAACTGACATTCAGGGTCAGACTCCATTACATAAAATAGCAGAATTAGATGGCAGTAAGAAAAATGCTCTATTCCTTATTGAAAAAGGGGCAGATATTAATGCTAAAAATAATGCCGGAGAAACTCCTTTAAGCATAGCCAGTGAAGAAATAGCTAA
>CALARM010000542.1 GCA_937888925.1 uncultured Synergistia bacterium
CGAAGAGTTGCCCCGGCAATACGGCTTAAATTGCCGGAAAATTTATTCAATAAATCTTCTGCTGCCTGAATGGCTGTCCTCTCATGAGTTCCATGTTTTATTATTATTGCTATCAATTCCGATGTTTTCAGAACATCGGGGCCTGATTTCCAAAGTCTTTCTGCCGGCCTTTCATCAGGCGGTAAATCTTTTACGGTAAGTACCTTTTGCATAATATCCCTCCTGTACAGTGAACAGTTATCAGTAACCAGTTATCAGAGTTGCCCGAATGTCTTATTCTTTTCACTTTTCACTCTAACTGCCATGACCGGATAGTCACAACAAAGAATGGAAAGCTATTACTCGCTTCAACCTTCACTCTTCACCCTTCACGATTTTCTAATAACTGATGAAATACACTATAACAGGAGTAACTATAAATAAGGAGTAAAAAAGAGGTAACATGATATAAAAAATTCTATTTCTCAGAAATTATCTTAACAAGATCGGGAATATCATAGGCAAGTACAATAAGAGCATCGTCTTTTGTGCATTTTATGTCTTCCTTAGGATTTATAATTGCCTTTCCATGTCTTCTGAGTCCTACCGGTATGGCAGGATTAACATTAAATCTATGTTCCAGAAAGAAGAGAGAAACTTCTCTAAAAGTTTTACCGTCTATCCATTCGGACAGAAAAGGTTCATTTAAAATATATATCTCATTTGTGCCGGGAGAATATGTAAGAAGATCATGGTATACATCGGAAAGTTTTTCATTTAAAGCAGACTGAGCAAGTATTCCTATGGCATAATCTGCGGCACATATCACATCATCTGCTCCTGCATCTTTAAGATGATCCATTTTTCCATGCTCCATAACCTCAACAATAATACGGGGCTTTACGAAATGCTCGTCCAGAATTATTTTTTCTCTCAATTCATCTTTATGAAGACCTGACGTTTTTATCCTCTTATTAATTTCTTCATCTATTCTTTTTTTCCAGAGGGTATTTATGGCAAGCACAATAAGGCCTGCTTCTGCATCGCCATTTGAAAGGCTGTCGTTTGAAAGTACAATGACTGCTTTTGCCTTACAAATATTTGCTCCTTCAAGGGTATTATAATTTACAGGAGAACCTTCTCTGAATTCTACATTACTGTATTCTCTCTGATAATTATGCCTCAGTTCTTCTTCATTGGCAGGTCTTGGTTTTGCAATCACTATAATCCCTGTCTCAGGAGCTGCAAGAGGAGAATGAAGTTCTGTAACAATCTTTTCTCCTTTTTCGTTCCAGTTACATATTATAATATTTTTATTAATCATAACGTATTCCTTTACCATTATTAATCATAACGCGTAATTCATAACGGGAAAATTACATATATCTTTTTATGACATACTATTTATTTATCAGCTTTAATAAATCAGGAAGCTCATAGGCCATTACAATAAGACAATCACAGGCTGTCAATTTAACATCCTCTTTCGGATTCACAAAAATTTCTTTACCCCTTCGATAACCGATAGGTATGGCAGGGTTCAAAGCACATCTGTTTTCCAGTAAAAATTTAGAAACCTCTATAAAGGTTTTACCTTCAAGCCACCTGGATACGTCAGGATTAACCACTATATAAATTTCAGTGGTATGTTCCCTGTAGGTAAGTAAATCATGATAAACATCAGACAGTTTTTCATTTAAAGCAGACTGTGCAAGTATGCCTATTGCATAATCTGCAGCACATATTACATCATCTGCTCCTGCATCGCGGAGATGTTGCATTTTCCTGTGTTCTAGAACCTCCACGATAATTCTGGGTTTCTTAAAATCTTCTTCTTCCTCTATTTTCTCCCTGACTTCATCCCTTGACACAGAAGGGGTCACCCTTTTATTTACTTCTTCTTCTATTCTGTTTTTCCATAAAGTATTTATAACAAGAGCGGTAAGAGCAGATTCAGGATCCGGTTCCTGAGTCGAACCTGCAAGGATAATTACCGATCTTGCCATATGAGTATTGGCTCTTTTCAGAGTTTCATGAAGAATTGGATTACCTTCCCTGAATTCCACATTACTGTACTCTTTAGGGAAATTATTTCGCAGTTCTTCTTCATTTTTCGGTCTCGGATTTGAAATCACAATAATATCAATCTGAGGCCCTGCAAGTGGTGAATGTATCTCTTCTATTATCTTTTCACCCTTTTCATTCCAGTTACATATTACTATGTGTTTACTGATATCTTTTGGCATTTTTACATCCCTTCTTTGTAACAGAATACTCGTAACCTGACCTATAATCATACCGAGCATACCAATACTTGCCATGAGTATGAGTATGGAAAAGATACGTCCCGGCACAGTCTGAGGAGAACCTACATCAAAACCGCTTAAAATATAAACAAGAGTTGACCAGCAGCTTTCATAAAGGGTTTTGAATGCAGCATTTCTATCTCTTTCATATATATATATACCATAGGTTCCTACAGCATAAAAAATAATAAAGATAGCGGTAAGACGGAAATAAATGTTCCTTTTCCATTTATTTTTTACAAAAGAAATAATAGATTTAAAAAGAGATTTCAGAGATAACATAAATAATATTTTAATTTAAAAAGAGAGGAAAGTCAAATTTGAGATAGTGTTTTTTTACGACAGGTAGATTCCTGGTGATGGGTGATGGGTGATGGTGGGTTAAGAATATCCAAAACCCATAACCCATAATATGTAAAATCAACTACCTGTGAGTATTACCTGAGACTGATTATGATAAATCAATGTATTGATTTTTTTAACCTGTCACGTTCTTTTTTTGTATCTAAAAGCTGTTTCTCATACAGATCAATATTCATCACATATGCTTTATCTGCATCCCTCTCGTTAATAAGTTCAGTTATTCCTCCGGGACCTTTTTCCAGTCTTTCAAGTTCTGCTTTTTTTCCCTGGAGCTTAAAATAAAAAAAACCGGACATAAATAAACCGATACATAATACTATAAGAAATATGAAAGGTGTTATTTTCATGTTATTATCTCCTTTCTAGACCTTCTTAAGCTGTTTCAACATTTCTATTTCTTTTTTAATGCTTTCCGTCTCTTTTTTATATTCCTCTATCTTTGCTTTAAGCGGAGCCATTTGTTCAATCTCTCTCTGCAAAGTTTCTATTTTTTCTTTTTTCATCATTATTTGTTTATCATAACCTGAATTCATAACCATGAGCCCTCCTGTTATTACCATAAATAAAAACATGGTCAGAAGTGTCAATATAATAAATATTATACCGATTACTATCCAGGTAGTATTGTTAGTCTGAGAATTTCTGGTATTAACAGACATTTTATTCACCTCCTTATTACCGATCCAGATAAGTTCGTAACCATTTTATCTGTTGAGGTACTTACTACAAAAATTTTCTCTTTTCACAGGCAAGAAAACACGTGAAGATTTTTCTCAAGGACTTTTCCTGTAATCAAATCCTTTAATGCTGTTTCATAATGAGTCATTTCCACAGCCGGTATTAATTTAAATTTTGCCATTTCTGAAAGTACTGCTACATTCTGCATTCGCGGATCTTCCAGTTCGGCGCGAAATACCTTTATTTCTTTTATATTCCTGAGACTACATTCATCAGATATGACCTGTCCTTCCGTTTTTTTGCTCTTACCAAGCCTTACAGAAAGAGGCTGCCAGAGAGCATCGTAATAGACAAGAGTTCCTCCGTCTTTTAAATATTCATTTACCCCCCGGAGTGCTTCATTCCTTTCAAGAGCTACCACAAGGTCTGCCATATGTGCCTGTATAAGAGGAGAATAAACACCTTCACCGATACGTATATGAGAAATAACAGTGCCTCCTCTCTGAGCAAGACCGTGAGTATCAACACCTCTTACAGGATAACCTGCATAATCACAGGCCCTTATGATTACTTCACTCAGAAGTCCTATCCCCTGCCCTCCTACTCCGATTAGATATATATTGAAAATCTTCGCTTTACTCAACGGTTTTCCCTCCTTTTTTTTCCTGCACGATTGCACCTGTGGGACAGACCTGTTTACAGGAACCGTCTCCTATACATAGATCCTCCTGAACCCATACGGTTCCATCCGGTTCTAACTGATAAGAAGGACAGGCAAATTCCTGGACACATATATGAAGCCTGTTACATGTGTCATTTATTTTTACAGGCATCTGAAGTTCTTTTCCGCTCCTCCTGAGCTGTCTTGAAAATTTCAGCATACATGGATGTTTTGCAATAACCACATTGAAGCCTTCTTCCTGCAGGGCTTCTTTCACGGCTTTCGTAAGTTTTTCCTGTTGATATGTATCAACTTCTCTGATACTTTTTACTCCCAGACCTTCCAGAACCTTTCTTATGGGAATTTTATCTACCATTTCATTGAAATTTCTGCCTGAAACAGGATTATCCTGATGCCCCGTCATGGCAGTTGTTCCGTTTTCCATTATAATGAGTGTATGATTATGTTTATTAAACAGAGAATTTATTATCCCCGGAATTCCTGCATGATAAAAAGTAGAATCTCCCAGGAAAGATATAACCCTTCTCTTATCATTGAATATTGTAAGTCCTGCTGCAGTACCGTTCGAATGGCCCATACATAGAAGAACTTCACCTATATTATAAGGAGGTAAAAATCCCAGTGTATGACACCCTATGTCTCCTACTGTAATATCTCCTTCTCTGAAGGCAGCTTTTATGGCATGGAAGGCAGAACGGTGGCCGCACCCGGGACACATCTGTGCAGGCCTCGGAGGAATTTTGTCGCCGTCTCTATCAGCTTTTTTGTTTACCTGTGGAAGTATATCAGGCCATATATTTCGTAAAATCCCGGAGACCTTATCTGTCGTATATTCACCCATCCATTCTTCTGTATCTTTCTTTCCCACAATCTTTGTTCTAAGGTTATTATCATAGGCAAAACATTTGATTTCTTTTTCAAAAATATTATCAAGTTCCTCTAAAATTTTCACTTCTTCATGACTGCTCAGAAAATCGACTATTAATTTTTCGGGAAGAGGATAGACGAAGCCCAGTTTTAAAATATCTGGTTTTTCAGATGCTTCTTCAAGGACATCCAGAAGGGAATAATATGGAAGACCACAGGTTATAATGCCTTTTTTTCTGTTTTTATTATCATCTGTTTTATTCAAAGCAGACGTTTCTACTACTTTTTTAAATTCCGAAAACTTTGCGAAAAGTTTTCTCTTTAAAGGAAATACAGCAGAAGTAATGGGTATATAGGGGCCGTTTTTCACATCGAATTTCGGAGTATTATCGAATTCTTTTACCTGAAACGGGTTAAAGAAAACCTTTTCTTTTCCGTGGCATACATGGGTTGTAAGCCTTAATATGACAGGCATCTGAAATTTTTTCGATAAATCCGCACCTTCTTTGAACATAGTATAAACCTCGGAAGGTGTTCCCGGTTCAAGGACAGGTATATAGGACATATGAGCATAATGTCTGTTATCCTGTTCATTCTGAGAAGAATTTGCTCCCGGATCATCACCGAGAACGATAACCATACCTCCGAGCGTTCCAAGAAGGCCGAGTTGAACAAATGTGTCTGCTGCCACATTGAGTCCCACACTTTTAAAAAATACACAGGAGAGATGGCCGTTTACAGAGGCTCCGAAGGCCACCTCTGTGGCAACCTTTTCATTTACGGAAAATTCAAAGTAAAAAGGTCTTTTCTCTATTGATCTGATTGCATCTGCTATTTCCGGGGTAGGTGAGCCCGGGTAAGATGTTACAACCCTTACGCCCGATTCTATCATGGCACGCACTATGGCAGTATTGCCCATTACAATCTCTGCTCCCCCTTCAGGAGATATGAGAAATTCACCGAGTTTTTTCATAAGTGACCTCCATTTATAATATAGGAATGATAATTAAAAAACTGTCTCAAATATATTAAATCGTTACGCGTAACACGAGGGAAGAGACTATTAATGAATTTCTATTCCATAGTTATTATAACCTGTTATAATAATACGTGATGCACAATATGCAAAAGTTTATTATAGCTTTGCATCATACATCACGGCTCACTCATTACCAGGTTATTAATTTCTGAAAATGATAACCTCACGTCATGGTTGGCTCATCAAATCCTGCCCCAGAATGAAGTCCTCGTCCCTCTGTCAATGGATTTTCTCTTAAGATCTGCAATTGCTCCCGTAGGGTCTAAATGCTTCGGACATGCCACCTGACAGTTATAAATGGTATGGCACCTCCATATACCGTGCTCTCCTCCTACGAGATTTATACGTTCTTTAAGAGCTTTATCACGTGAATCCCTTGCAAATCTATCTGCTTTAAACAAAATGGCAGGGCCAAGGTATTCTTCATCTGTTCCAGTCATAGTGCATGCACCCTGGCAGCAACCGCAGAGAATACAGTCAATCATACCAACAAGGTCTTCCCTCTCATCCTGCGTTTGAAGCCTTTCTATTTCCGGGTCGGGCTCGCCGGGGATAAGATAGGGTTTGATAGAACGGTATTTTGCCCAGAAAGGTTCAAGGTCAACAACGAGATCCTTTAATATCTTCATATGAGCAATAGGTTTTACCGTTACCACATCTGCTTCGAGAGCCAGAATCTGTGTTTCACAGGCAAGACAGTATTTACCGTTTACATGCATACCACAGGAGCCGCATACACCTGCTCTGCAGGAAGATCGGAATACAAGGGAACCGTCAAGGTATTCCTGTATATAGGAAAGTCCTTCAAGAACAGTCATGCCGAAGGTAACAGGTACAGTATATTCTTTAAAATATGGCTGTTTATCTGTATCGGGATCAAAACGAAACACTTTAAACTTTACAGCTTTACTGGGAGTTACGACCAGGTCTTTAACATGTTTCATACCGGGAAGTGGTTTTAATGTTACCACCTTATCTTTTACTACTGTCTGACATGCCAGAGCCTTTGAACCGTTTATAAGCATCGCACAGGACTGGCATTTCCCTGCTTTACAGGAAGATTTATAGGAAAGTGTTTTATCTATATTTTTTTGAATATATTCAAGGCCGTCCAGAACGGTCATGCCTTCTTTCAGAGGCACTGAATATTCCTTTGTAATGGCTTCCTTATCTTTATCAGGATCGAAGCGATATATATTAAATTTTACTTCTTCTGACATTTTATCTGACTCCTTTCATAAGGAAACGGGTAATGCGTAATAAATGATGCGCAATAACCTGCGCGTCACGGGTTACGCGTTACGCGTTACGCTAATATTTCCTCTCCACAGGCACATATATGCTCGTATCTACTTCTTTATAGGAAAGCTTCACTCCGTCAGGACTGTATGTAGCAATTGTATGTTTCAGCCACTTTTCATCATTTCTTTTCGGGAAATCCGTTCTGGAATGAGAGCCTCTGCTTTCTTCTCTTTCGAGAGCTCCTGCAACGATTGCTTCATCTACAAGTAGATTTCCTTCAAGTTCAAGAGCCCACATAAGTTCCTGATTGCCTTTTATATTCTTGTTGAGGAGTTTAATCTTTTTATATTTCTGAATAAGTTCTTTTATTTTCTCAAGGGCAAAGGAGAGTTCTTCTTTTTTCCTGTAAACTCCAACATTTTTCAGCATAATATCACCCATCTGCCTTGTTATTTCAGGCATTTTTTCAGAGCCGTCATTATCCATAAGGGCTCTGCGGTTCTTATCCTGCTGTTCAAGGGCATCATTTATGGCTTTTTCTCCCT
>CALARM010000543.1 GCA_937888925.1 uncultured Synergistia bacterium
TTGAGTCTTTTAATATAAGACAGGTTTATCAGAAAGGCATAAAAGTGGCAGAAGACGGGAAATTCCTGGGGAAGATAAGAGGAGATATTGAAAAAATGCCTCTGAGAAGCACTGTAAATGTAAACTGGAATGACCTGGATTTCTCTGTTCATCTGCCGTCACATATGAATGGTAAGGTGAGAGGCAGGGTAATAGGGATTGTTTCGGAACAGATAATTACAAAAAATCTTGTAGAAGATCTTACCGTCTATGAAGGAAAGGCTATTGCTGATACAGAGAGGGATTTACTCAAGATCGCCGTAATAGAAAGACATCTTGCTTCAGGTAATGTAGGGCTCGGTTTTGTAAAAGGATTTGGCATGAAACACGGTGCCATAGCATCCAGTGTAAATCATGACAGTCATAATATTATCGTAGTTGGCACAAATGATAAAGATATGATAACTGCCGTTATTGAAGTGGTGAGAATGAAAGGCGGTCAGTGTGTTGTCAATAATGATGCAGTTCTTGCATCACTTCCTCTGCCTATTGCAGGACTCATGTCCGATCTTCCTATTGAAGAAGTAAGAGACAGAATAAAAGAAATGACAGATGCAGCCCACAGTCTTGGCTGTGTATTATCTGATCCTATAATGACTATGTCTTTCCTTGCATTACCTGTTATACCTGAATTGAAACTTACAGACAGGGGACTTGTGGATGTGACTAAATTTTCTCTCATACCACTGTTCTGTGATTGATTTAACAGAGAAATGAACAATTAATAATTTTATTTGTAATCTGAATGAATGGAGGTGAATATTGCTGTAAAATATTGAGAAGATGCTCGATTTTTTGACACAAATTATTTCTAAAGGATGGTAGACATATGCAAAAAAATATACTTTCTATAGCTTTACTATTTTTATTCGCATCTATTATAATGCTTTTTGTTTTAACTACAGGATGCGGAGATGGAACCACAATATATGTAGGAGCGACTGCCACGCCATCGCCGACACGTGCACCGGGTGTGCCGGCTACACCGGGAGCAACAGGTCCGACAGGTGCGACAGGTGCGACAGGTGCGACAGGCGCCACTGGCGCCACTGGCGCCACAGGTCCGGCCGGTGTGTCCGGCCCGGTTGGGCCGTCAGGAGGGACAGGGGGGACAGGCGCCACAGGTGCGACAGGTGCGACAGGCACCACTGGTGGAACAGGTGCGACAGGTGCAACTGGTGCGACAGGTGCAACTGGTGCGACAGGCCCGGTAGGCCCTGTTAATCTTTATAATGTTACAGTTCAGATTTACTACGATGAAGAGTATACTAAACCTTTCGATCAGTCTTATGAGATTTATCTTCATAGAGGTGCCCGTGTAGAAGTGGAACAACCTGCAAAAGAAGTAGTTGCTTCTGACTATTCGGACCCAGACTTGCCGAATATTTATGTTTTTGAGGGTGTTTTGCCCGGTAAATATTTTGTTGACCTCAGGCCTATTGGTTTTCCAGTCGCTTATGTTTACAGTGAAGATTTCGATGTTGTAGATCAGGATGTTACTGTCTATATTTCTATAGGTAGTGGAGGGATAGAAGCTAATCGAAATTAATATTTATTTTCCTATCTGATTAATTAAGAAAATCGTAACGCGTGAAACATCACGCGTTACGATTAATCAATCCATTGTCCGGCAACTTCTTTGAAACGTTCAAAATCTTCGTCAATTTTTTTTATACAGACTTCTACATCATCTAAAAATCCTTTTTTTGCTTTTACTTCAAGCTCTTCTGCAGAGTGAGAAAGATCTGCGGCAGAGACCATAGAAGAAGAACCTTTCAATACATGGGCCAGAGATTTGACTGAATTCATATCATTTTTTTTCAATGCTTCCCTTAAATTATTTAAAGTCTTTGCTGCATCATCTATAAAGGATTTTACAACTTTTTTAGCAAACTTTTCATCCGGTATGAGATTTTCAACAAGGGCTTTATGATTAAATATTTCATGTTTTTCCTCCGGAACAGGATTTTTATCTATTGTATCTATATCTTTCTGACCTGAGAGCCATTTCTCTATAGTGTTCATGAGAAGTTCTACATTTACAGGTTTTGTCGTATAATCATTCATGCCTGCATCGATACATTTTTCCCTGTCACCTTTCATTGCGCCGGCAGTCATTGCTATAACAGGTATATTTCTGTTAATAACAGGAAATTTTCCGCTTCTTATTGATTTTGTCGTTTCATAACCGTCCAGTCCCGGCATCTGGCAGTCCATAAGAACCAGGTCATAATCTGTATTCTGTAAGAATTCCATTGCTTCATAACCGTTTGATACTACGTCAACATAAGTGTAATTTTTCTTTTTCAATATACTGGCAATGACCTTCTGATTTATGATATTATCTTCTGCAAGAAGTATTTTATATGGTTTCTCTTCATATTCTTCCGGTGAAAGTTTTTTTAGAATATCATCTTTATTTATTTTTTCCTTTCTCTCACGATCTTTCTCAAATTCGAGGGTAAATCTGAATTCAGAGCCTTCTCCTTCTTTACTTTCCACAGTGATTTTTCCGCCCATCATTTCACATAGATTTTTTGATATGGCAAGACCGAGACCTGTTCCTCCCGGAGTTCTTGAAGTGTCTATCTGGCTGAAAGATTTAAAGAGTATATCCTGTTTTTCTTTTGCTATACCCGGTCCTGTGTCTTTTACAGAAAAACAGATTTTTACCTTTTTCTCATCTTCTGTTTCTTTATTTATCTCCAGGAGAATCTCTCCTTTTGATGTAAACTTTATTGCATTCCCTGAAATATTGAAGAGTACCTGCTTTACCCTTACAGGGTCTCCTTTCAAAAAAAGAGGAACATCGGGAGAAATATTGTATCTGCAAACAAGGCCTTTTGCTTTTCCTTTGAAAAAGAGTATATCCGTAACATCTTTGACTGCACTGTCCAGATCAAAAGATATATTTTCCAGTTCCATTTTTCCTGCTTCTATCTTGGAAAAATCCAGTATGTCGTTTATGATATAAAGAAGTAATTCAGAGCTTTTCCTTGCTGTATTTACATAATCTTTCTGCTCTTCCGTAAGAGTTGTTTCAAAGAGGAGATTTAACATGCCCGTAATACCTGTCAGAGGTGTTCTTATTTCGTGTGACATATTTGCAAGAAAAAGACTTTTTATCTTGTTCGCGCTTTCTGCCTCTTCTTTTGCTTTACCCAGTTGTTCTTCAAAGGCTTTTCTTTCTGTAATATCACTCAGGCCTGCAAAAAATACTTTTTCTTTATTGAACTCTGTCGTAACGGCAGACATAAGGGCCCAGAAATGTTCTCCCTTTTCTTTCTTTAATTTTACCTCTTTATGACTTATAAATCCTTTACTTTGAATTTCTTTTATAATAGATATTCTATCCTCAGGATTTAGATAATAATCAGGTGCTTTTTTCCCTGTAGCAGTAGATCTGTTTATACCGAACAATTCAGATGTTTTCTGATTTATATAGAGAACAGTATTATCTGATATTCTTATCATTACAAGAGGGAGGGGCATAATGTCTACCATGAGACGAAATCTTTCTTCGCTTTCCTTGAGTATTTCTTCAGATTTTTTTCTTTCTGTAATATCTCTCATTACTATCAATTTTCCTGTGAAGGAACTTTCTTTAGTTTTTACAGGGCTGATTAAGAGATCAAAATATTTATCTCTCTCTTCTTTATTCAGGATGATTTCCTTTTTTATCGAATCTGTATGTTCAAGAGAAAGCATATCGGGCCATGTCTGGAAAATTTCACTGAATGGTTTCCCTGTGAGGTTAACACTTTTCTTTTCCAGTGTTTCTTTGGCAGAAGGATTTATATCGGCAAGTCTATTTTTTTCATCAAAAACAATCATAAGATCATTCATATTATCTATTAAACTGCTTCTTGCAACAGGTATAATGTCCAGCATATGATAACGGAAAATTGCTATGGCATAAAGTATGCCTGTAATGGACAGAAGAGTGGATGTCATATTATAGCCTTTTAACGGTGTAAGTCCAATATTAAACATTATGTCACTTGTGACAGGTATTACTGTAGCAATTATTATCAATAAAGTCTGACTGTAATAAAGAGACGAACCATGTCTTATATTTTTTATGAGTAATATTATGGTTAACATCACCAGAGTATAAGAGTAAAGACAGTAGATCCAGTACCAGAGACCGTTTGTAAAGAGCAAAACAGGAAACGGTCCGGATGTGTCTGTATGGTAGTTATATCTGAATAATTCATGATATTTCGGTGTCCATATAAAAATCCAGGTAATAAGAGGAACAATCATTAATGATGTAATAAGGCGCCTGTTTATCCATTCCGATTTATTTATATGACTTATTACCATAAGAAAGATTACAGGCGGACTTAATGATAATCCGGTAAGTCTGATTTTTGTAATAATAATTTTTAATGCTAAATCAGAACTCTGCATATCCATGGCATAAAAAAATGCCCAGAAGGCGCATAAAAGCATAAGATTTCTAAAATATCTTGCAGTAGGTATATTCTGAAATTGATACGCATAAATTGCCAGACCCAGGAGAATTATTATTGAAAATAAAAGAGGTAATATAAATAGAGTATGTTCCATGTTGTTCCCTCAATGTTTTTAATATAAAATCTTAATTCTATTCATGGTAATTAATTCCTTTAAAGAGATATATCGAATAAAACCTTTTTCTCTTCACTCTTCACAATTTTAAATATTAATTATTTATGCTTACCTCAGTAACCAGGACTTACTAAAAAATAAATATTTCCATATATTTTGAAGGATTTTAGATAAATAAATAAAATAATATATAAAGTATAAATAATTCTCCTGCCACAGGTCATGCGTCACGAATAAATTGCTTTCAGGACTTTTGTGAAATCCGCTCTTTATTTTGCCAGATGATGACTTTTCCATTTATTCCGGTCATACTGAGCATCAGATTGTGAGTGAACATGTTAAGAACTTTTGCCAATAAATTTATAAATTTTATGAGTTTCGACAGGGAAGTCAGACATCTTGTAAATGTCCTTAATCGCAAGATTGAACAGCCCATAGAAACCCCTCCTTTAAAGTCCCACCCGAGCGGATTTAAAAAGGAAATTGCTAAAAGACGTATACGTATTGCTACAGCCTATATAAATATTGTTCAGCAACTGGAATCCGAAAAATATGAAGAAAGGCTGGACGCTCTGGAAAATTTAATACAGGAATCTCTTTATGCCCAGAATGTGGCAATGCCTCTGAATACTGCCCGGCTTCAGGCGGCTCTTATGAAAGAAGTAGTTAAAAATAAGGGAAATCCGCGGAAACAGATGGAATTTATGACTGATTTTACCAGAGCTTCTCACGGACATCCTGCTGTAATAAGAGAATTATTGAAAAAAAATCTGCTCATAGAAGTTCCTGAGACAGGAAAAAAACTCTGTGAAATGGATCTCGGCTGGGACGGCCATGTTCATGACAATCTTTCAGAAGGCAGGAAAACCCCTTCACAGGTACTGTTAGATGCCTTTATTAAAGGCATTTCAGAAGTTACCCTTGCTTATTATAATTTTATTGATACGAGAATAGTCCAGGAAGCTGTCAGAGCAGGGGAGATTCTCGGAATAAGAGTCTGTATGGGCATAGAGTTTTCTGTAGGTAAAGCAGGAAACAGAGAACATTTTATGTTTTTGCTTCCTTATTTCAGTAATGTAAAAGAATATATTGATTTTCTGACTCTGAATAAAGAAAAACTTCTTTTTTTCAGGGAAGGTTTGAAGGAAAATACATCACACAGACAGCTTACTATCAGACGTATGCTGGAGAATTTTAATCAGAACTGTCTTCAGGAATTGAATTTCGGTACTTTTAATCTGGATGTTCTTACAGTGAAACCATTGCTATGGGAAGATTTAAAAGGCATTGTTCTTGAAGGGCAGGCATCAAGGAAACATCTCGGTGAATTACTTTATAGAAGGTTAAAACCTGTTCTTCACAGGAGGATTCTTGCGTTAAAGGCTCAATACGAGACATTTCAGGAAGAGGTAAAACAGAAAAGAAAATCCCGTACAGATCTTAATGCCCTGGAATATCTTTATAAAATGGCCAGAAGTAAATATGAAGAACTTACACCTGAGAAATTGAGATTGAAATATTTTGAGAATAAAGCCGCTTTTGATTATGATTCTGCTTTTCTTTCCAAAGAAGAAGTCCTCAAATCTCTCAGAGCTTCATCAGGTGAAACGGTTTATATTCACCCTCTGGAAGTGGGTATAAAGAATGCAATTACTACTATTATAAGACATCATAAATATATTACACAGGTTGAAACCTTCAATATGCAGGACAGCATATATCGTAATCCTATGGAATATCATATGCTGAATAATTTTATTTATCTTATTAACAGAGGCTCTTATGATGATATGAAAAGCTTCTGTGAGAGATGTCATATTACTGATATTCCTGAAGATGAATTTTTTAAGTCCTGGGAATATTATCATGTAAGTCCTCTGAAGACAAGGTGCGGAAGTGATTCAACCGGTCGTGACCCGAAAATTCCCGGTATGGGATTTATCCGTCTCACATCTATCCCGGAAAATTCTTCCCAGAGATATGTTTATAAAACCCATACGGAGGTACCTTTTGATATAGATATATCCCTTGGGAATAACGTATCACACGATGAAAAAAATGAAGAATCCAGAAGTATAATCATATCTCTCGGAAAAGCTTCTGAATTTAAAAAAAATCTTGTAGGAGATGAAGAACATCTTACCCATGTGGATCTGAAAAATTTTTGGGATTATCTCAATCCGACACTGAAAAATCTGATGAAAATATCAATAGCCGCCATACCTGCTTCTATGACAATAGGTTTTTATACTCTTATATGGTTTGGCATTACATTTATAAGAAATGTAATAGCAGATCTGACCTCCAATTCAGGTTTTGATCCGAGAGAATGGAGACTTGAAGATATTAATTTCGAAAATATTGCCAATTCTCTTTTCTGGACAGGATTTTCTGTACCTTTACTGAAGACTGTTGAATTAATTTTTGATACAAGAATAGCCATTTTTCTTAAAGACGACACGATTATAAGATGGGCCAGGTTTTTTGTCCTTGCTTTTGCCAATGGAAGTTATCTCTATGCTCATAACAGCATAAGAGGATTTACCGAGGGAATTAAGAGAATGAATTTCTTCAGAAGTATTCTCTCTTTCCCTTTTGCTTCTATCTTTTCCTATCTTCTGGATTATATTGGCATACCATTTATTCCTAAAGTAGTTCAGACAAAGTTCTGGTCTGATGTAGTGGCAGGAATTATTGAAGGAACAGGAAAATACAGACTTATACAACACTTAAGAAGAAGGGATTTTACAGAATTGCTTCCTCTTCTTGATAGTAACGATGAAAAGAAAAGAACTGTGGCAATAATGGATATCTTATATATATGGGCCAGGATTCAAAGAGGTAAATCGACTCTTTATCATATTTTAACTCATGATAAAGATGTACTGGAGAAGATGCATAATGTATACCATAATGATGTTACTATGGAAGAACTTGTGGAAATGGTAATTAATAATTATCATCATGAAGAAGAAGCCCTTGCTCTCACAAATATCATCGGAGCTTATTATTCTCATTTCTGTACATGGTTGAATAAAATTTACAAAATTTCCGGAAATGGCCGT
>CALARM010000544.1 GCA_937888925.1 uncultured Synergistia bacterium
TGGCAAGGGTTTATTGACCAACTCGCTGAGGTGGCCTAATTGGCCAAAGTCGAGTCTTATATATAATCAAAGATCCTGCTTTTCACTCTTCCCCCTTCACCCTTCACTATTCACTATTCACTATTCACTATTCACCCCTTCACTCTTCCCCCTTTACTTTTCACTTTTCACTCTTCCCTTCCCTTGACTGACAGTATTTTTTAAATTATAATATTCGTTAAGAGACCAAATGTTAAGAGAGATAAGGGATTTTAATCTTCTAAAAAATTACAGATACTATATTTATCTGTAATATACCTCTTTATTAAAATTCTGCCTCTCTCACCATAAGGTGTTGCTATGCCATCGGTAAAGATTTTAATTGTTGAAGATGAAAAAATTTCAGCTATGGCTATGAGAAAAATGCTTGTAGAACTGGGATATACAGTGATCGGTACAGTTATGTCAGGTGAACAGGCTATCAAAAAAGCATCTGAAATACAGCCCGATCTGGTTCTTATGGATATTAAGTTAGACGGACTCCTTGATGGTATAGAAACTGCTGAAACACTGAACAGACTTTACAATATACCTGTAGTATACATTACAGCTTATGAAGATGAACAGATTTTTCAGAGAGCAAAACTGACAGCCCCCTTCGGATATATGATAAAACCTTTTGACGAAAGATTGCTTCGTATTAATATAGAGATAGCAATCTATAAACATCAGGTGGAAGAGAAATTAAAAGAAAAAGCTCTGGAGGAGGAAAAGGAAACGTATCGCCTGAACCTTGAAGCTATTTTTAGAAGCCTTGAAGAAGGAATTATTTCTGTAGACAGGGATTTGAATATAATTTATTTAAACCCTGCTATTGAGAATACGTGCGGATTTTCCGGTGAAGATACAGGTAAACCTTTCAGAATTTTTAAAAAGAATAGCTGTAATAAGTGTATTGAAATACTTGAGGAAACTATAATAAGAAAACAACCGGTAAAAATAGATCGTTTCGAATGTGATCGAAATAACTCTTCTAAAAAGGTGTTTTCTATCAATTCCGTTCCTCTTATAGACGAAAAGGGACTATTTTCGGGAGCAGTGCTTGTACTAAGAGATAAAACACACATAGATGTTCTTGAAAAGGAACTGAAGGAAAGAAGAAGTTTTTATAATATAATCGGAAAAAGTAAAGAAATTCAGAAAATCTATGATCTCATTGAAATACTCTCTGAAGTTCAGAGTACTGTCCTCATAACAGGAGAAAGCGGTACAGGGAAAGAACTTGTAGCGGAAGCCCTTCATTATAAAGGTATACGCAGCAATAAACCCCTGGTGAAACTGAACTGTACAGCCCTTTCAGAAAGTTTGCTTGAAAGCGAACTCTTCGGCCATGTAAAAGGAGCCTTTACGGGAGCGCTGAAAGATAAAATAGGACGTTTTCAGAAAGCTGACGGTGGTACAATTTTTCTGGATGAAATAGGCAATATATCCTCCAATATGCAACTTCATCTCCTCAGAGTTCTTCAGGAAAGAGAATTTGAACAGGTAGGAGGTAATGAAACTATTAAAATAGATGTAAGAGTTATTGCAGCTACCAATGAGGATTTACGGGAAAAGGTCAGAACCGGCCAGTTTCGGGAAGATCTTTATTATCGTCTGAAAGTGGTGGAAATAAAATTACCTCCCCTGAGAGAAAGGATTGAAGATATACTGTTACTGTCAGAGTTTTTTATTCAAAAATTGAATAAAAATTTTAACAGGAATATAACCGGTATTTCATCCGGTGTTCAGAGAATTTTTTTGGAATATTCTTGGCCCGGAAATATCAGAGAGCTTGAACATACTGTAGAACATGCTTTTGTCCTCTGCCGTAACTCTGTTATAACTGTAGATGATCTGCCATGTGACCTGAGGGAACCATTCTTTTTACCTGCCTCTGATAAAATAGAAAATGAAAAAGAGATAATTATTTCTGCCCTGGAAAGATTTAGATGGAATAAGACCGATACGGCCAGATATCTCGGTATGAGCCGTCAGACTATTTATAGAAAAATTAAAGAGTATAATATTTAATTTCTTGTAATACTATGACAATATGTCATGTTACATAATGTCACAATGTTACATCTCCAGGAACAGTTTTTCGTAACTTTATTTTATTTTATTTTTACTGTTGCGTATATTGGAACGAGTTTTTATATCATTTTTCCTGATATTATTATTCTTTTCTTGTAATCTGGCATTTATCCTGCTCTGTTATATTATTGTATTAATTTTCTTTATTATGATTTTTTGTTGATTTTTATAGAATATTATAAGGGGGGATTATAAAGTCAATTTATTGATTTACCGAATCGTGTATGAGTATATTTGTAAGCATTCGTCTGACAGCAGTCAGCAGATAGCTTTTATATAAAAATTTATAGCTGACTGCTGAGTGTTTGCAGACAGGTAGAGTTTCAAAAATTAATATTTAGAGAGAGGGAGAGAGTTATGAAAATAATAGATAAAATAAGTATCAGATGGAAGCTTATGTTCTTTGTTATACTGGCTGTCGTACCAATAATAGTGCTCGGCTTTTTCAGTTATAATACTGCCAGAAAAGAAACATTGAAACAGATTGAAGAGAACCTGAAACAACAGGGATTTTTTATTTCAGAGGAAGTGAGGAATGTATATGATTTGTTTCAGAATAATCTGAACAATAATTTAACAGTGGCAGAATATATAATTTTTTCTTCCAGACC
>CALARM010000545.1 GCA_937888925.1 uncultured Synergistia bacterium
TATGGGTCAGCTTTACACTTATCTTTATACCTTTTGATGTATGTTCGCCAAATTCTTCTGCCAGTTTAAGTATTAATTTGGACAGTCTTCCCGTAACATGACGGAAAGCCATATCTTCTATTTTCGACTGGGCCTGCTGGAATCGCCTGGCCATAACCTGTATGAGTTTCAATGCCACTTTAGGTTTTTCCTGAATCATTTTCTCAAAAGGCTTCTTATCAATTTTACAGGCATAACATGTATCCATAGCTTCGGCAAAAACTTCACGTCTGCTCTGTCCGAGAGTTTCCATTTCACCGAAAATATCTCCCGGCTGTAAAATACCGAGTGTTATCTCTTTTCCTTCAGAGGAAATCTGATAAAGTTTTACCCGTCCGTTGGTTAAAAAATAAACTGCATCAGCAGTATCATCCGGTATAAATATTACTTCCTTTGGTGAAAATTTACATTCAGTAGTTATATTTGCTATCTCACTGATTTCATCTGATGTCATATCATAGAAAACATTGATTAATTTCAGATTTGCAAGACTGACCATTTTGGCTATGTCAAGAGGTTTAAGAGCAACACTGAAGACGCCTTCTCTAAGGGCCTGCCTGAGCACATCTTCATCATGATAACCGGTCATCATGATAACTGTGACATCAGAATCCAGTAATCTTATTCTCCTGTAGGTTTCCATTCCATCCAGACCGGGCATCTTTAAATCTAATAATATAATATTAAATTTATTTCTCTCTACTTCCTTGATGGCATCAATTCCACGCCCTACAGTTACTACATGGTAACCTCTTTTCTGAAGTGTTAAAAATAGTAATTTCAAAATATCCGGGTCATCATCAACAATTAAAATACAAGACTTCGTTAGCATTCTAACCTTCTCTCCTAAATCTACTGAAAAATATTATTTTACATTTCGCCAAAACTAAAAATACTCCTCTTTTATAATAATTGTGAAGGAGATGATAAAAAATACTCGTAAGCGTTCAGCTATCAGCAGACAGCAGTCAGCTTTTACAGGAATTACATAATAAATGTCGTTAAATATTTTTTCAGACTGATTTACACAGTCAGGCTTTGTAAGTTTTAGCTGATAGCTGATAGCTAACTGCTGAACACTTACAAATACTCTTTCCTGTAGCAATTTTATAATTATATCATAAAATAAAAAAAAGGCAATTAGTTCGTAAGTTTCCTTACAAACTCATAAGCTTAAAAAGGAATTGTCATTGTAGTGGTGAATAATAAAATAGTGAAAGTGAATAGTGAATGGTAAAGCCATCCGTTATGCATTACAATTATAGTTATGTCATATACTGACCTGAGCATAAGGATTAATAAATGTTTTCCTTCCGTCACGCGTTACGAGTTACTCGTCACGAGAGCATATATGTATTATTTATGCTTATCTCAGTGAATAATAAATTTAAGAGAATACTGGTTGGAGAAATATATGGAACGATATAATTCTGAATATTCTACAGAACTGATTAGCAAAATGAACACAGTGCTTGAAGGTGAAGAAAGATATATTCTGGTAGAATATCTTGAAAAAACCGAAAGTGCAATGAAAACTTTGTCGAGAAAACTAAAGATAAATTTAAAAAAAGGCGGAACAGAAGAACAAAAAGACCTGCTGGTAAAATATATTGATACAATAAAAGAATATATTGATAGGCTGGATGATATAAACCTGTTCCTTGAAGATGATAGTACAGAAACAAATGAACTGGAAGAAAAAATTAATAATATACAGGAGATAAATAAAATATTACTGGATATCGACGTAAAGCTCCATAATATTCCTTCAAGGGAATCAGTTACTGCACTTGAAGTGCATGAAATCATACCCAGAGAAACACTTTCTCCCAATGAACCATGGTACGAAATAGACAGAGATGTTATAGATAATTTAAAGAACACCCATTTAAATGCACTTAAACTCAATGCTCTGGAAAACTACTTAAAACATAAAAAACTTACTGCTAAAGGGTTATCTAAAACCCTCTCACACCTGGGTTATAATCAGGACGAAATAGATTTAATTTTAACAAATTCGGAAAAAAAACCTGCTGTTACTCTTAAAATTCCAAAGGATAGAATAGAAATAAAAGAAATAGAACATCATTCTTCTCTGGAAATAGCAAAAATCACCCGTCAACCATTGGAGCGTAAGAAATTAACCGACCAGCAATATGAAGACTTAAATAATAAATTACAGAATATTGGAATAAATTTATCGGAAACCGAAATAAAACTTCTTGCCGAATGTGGTTTCCAGCAACGTATAAATATGAGCGTATTAAATAGAATACTTAATACACTTGAAGAGGTGCTCTCAAATTATGGAGAAATATTTCTTGAGAGAGTAAAAACTCTTTTATTTCTTGTAGCTTCAAATTATCTTTTCATCTACGACATATCAAAATTCTATATAAATTTTCAGGATGAAAGAACAGAAACTATGGATAAAATTGTAGCTACATTAAATGCAGGACTCAGCATAGCAGAATATCTCAGTTCTATTATGAAAGTTATGGAAATAGCCCAGGTGGAAGAGAGTGAATTACTGGAAGATGCCGTAATAATTAAACCTGATGAACTGCCTTACGATGAATGGATCAGGGTAAACGAATACGAAATAAACATGAGATACAAAATAAGTGATCTCTGGAAAAACTGGTATAATCTGGAAGAAGATCCTTACTCAGGCAATGAAGATGATTATATACTGTCCGATGAGAATCTGGAAGAGTTATTTGATAAATTAACCTATCTGGAATTAAAAATAGAAAGACTTCCCCATGCTCTGGAAAGTCCATGGGAACTCAGCGGATGGATAAAAGAATTATTCACTGCTTTAAGAGAACACTCCTTAAAACTGCAGCAATGGAGCAAGATAAAAAAGGCAGAATCCATAAGCGGTCTCATAACGCTGGTAGAAGAATGTTTTGCAAATCCCAATCTATATAGTACCAAAGGAGAAAGTACCCTGCTCAAACTCAGCAAAAGAGTTGAATTTATGCAAAATAATATCCTGATTTTTTTGAGACAGACAGTGGATAGTATAACCAATCACTGGGATACTTACAGATTTCCACAGGGTCTGACCTATCTGGAACAGTGGATACTTGAGAAAGGACTCATAGCCATCACTTTTACCCAGACAGCAATAGATCAAATACAGACCTTCTACCAGGATAAAAATATGCTCGAACTTATATTCAGCACACAGGTACTTACTATATCAAACAAACTTCTGACTTTAGGCCTTGAATATAAAGTTGCGCCGCTCCACAACAGTACTCTGGAAGATTTTATGGATACTTTTACAGGATTTCATATAGCTCAGGTCAGTCAGGAAGTATTTCTTGAAAAAGTCTCTTTACTGGCCGGTTTGATTCATAATATTTCAGAAAAAAACCGGTTATTAAACACTATGGATGATACGGATTCAATTGTAAAAATATTTATACAGAAAACTCTCGGCGAATATATGCAGGCTCAGAGTGATATAGAAATGTATAAAACAACTCACCTGAGATTATTCTTACTTACAACTTATTACTCACTTCTCCAGGCTACAAATAGATTGATGGTAATTAAAGAATTAAAAGAAGAATATACACCGGAAGAAGAAAGTTATAAATATTTTGATATTATATCGGATGTGCTTGATATGATTTAAATAAGTGAAAAGTGAAGAGTGAAAAGTGAAAAGTGAAGAGTGAAGAGTGAAAAGGGACGTTTAATTAAACGCCCTGATGTGAACGGTTATCAATTATCGGTTATTAGTTAAAGTTCAAGAGGATAAAAAGGGGAATCGTCGAAATTATAAAAATCGTGACGCATTACGCATCACGGATTACGCATCACGTATTTAAGGAGAGATTATAAGTGGAAGAAATGGATAGTCTCCGGGAAAAAACAATCAAAGATCTGATAGAAAAACTCGGCAGTAAAAATATAAATGAAATTTATAAAGCAAAAGATGATTTAAAAAACATGGGAGAAAAAGCATTGCCATTACTGATAGAAGCACTTGGAAACAGTGATTGCAGTATAAGGTACCGTATACCTATGATTTTAGGCAAATTAAAGGATAGCATGTCAGTAGATCCTCTTATAAAAGCATTGAAAGATGAAGAAAAAATTGTAAGAAGGACAGCAGCAATAGCTTTAGGAGAAATAGGTGATGTAAGTGCAGTAGAACCTCTTATTAAAGCACTCAATGATGGTAACAGCGGAGCAGCAATAGCACTGGGAGTAATTAAAGATGATAAAGCGATTGAACCGCTTATAAAATCATTATCAAAAAAAGATCCTGATCTGGTGGAAGAAGCCGCTTCCGCCCTTACCAGATTTGGTAATTCAGAAGCAGTAGAAGCACTTATAGAAGCACTTAAATCAGGTAATACAGCAGCAGCTATCGGACTGGGAAACCTTGGTATTGACAGGGCATTATATCCTCTGATAGAATCTCTCAAAAATGGTAATATTGGTGCAGGCATCGGTCTGGGGGAACTTAAAAATAAACATGCTATAGAGCCTTTGCTGGAAGCTCTGAAAGAAGGTAATACCGGTGCAGCTATAGCCCTGGGAGAAATAGGAGATGAAAGAGCCGTACCGGTACTTATTGAAGCACTGGAAACAGATAATAACGATTTAAAAATGAAAGCTATTACGTCTCTGGGAAAAATAGGAGATAAAAGAGCTGTAGTGCCATTATGTAAAAAACTTAAGGATCATGATAGAGTAGTTCGTTTCCATGCTTCTTCAGTTCTTTCTAAAATAGGAGATGAAAAATCAGTAGAACCTATGATAGAAGCATTGAAAGATGAATATTTTTCCGTAAGAGGAAACGCTGCTTCAGGTCTCGGACGGTCCGGTGACAGGAGAGCTATTAAGCCTCTCATTACATGCCTCAGAGATAACACCTGGGTAGTTAGATTTGATGCAGTATGTGCCCTTGGTAAGCTTGGTAATAAAGAAATTCTGAATGAACTGCAGACTGCTCTGGAACAGGAAAATAAGAAAGAAGTAAGAGATAAAATTAAAGAAATAATTGAGAAGTTGAGTGTTGAGTGTTTATAGTTTTTAAACATTCAACTCTCAACTCTAATAAGGAGGCAATCCTATGGGTATGTTAGAAGACTCTACAGAGACAGCCAGATTATATATAGAACTGGGTGAATTGCATGAAAAGAAAAGGGAATTCCTGATGCAGGCAGGACTTAAAGCATTTGAACTTTTCAAAAAAAAAGGACTGGAAAGCGATACAATTCACAGATTATCAGATGATATAACGGAAATTAATAATGCCATTCAGGTAGCAGGTCAGGAAGCCAATCTGGAAAAAAGAAGAGAAGTTGCCGAAAATATACCTCAGTGGAAGAAAATTCTGGATGATCTCATATATAAACTTCTGAATTCAGCAGAACGAATGGAAGCGAAAAGAAGATATGACGCCCTGGTATTAAGAGGACAGGATATGCTGGAAGAAGCAGGAAAAGTAGCAATAGGGATGGCAAAAAATAATGAACTGGAACCAATCTGCATCAAAGTCAGGGAAGTAGAAAGAAAGATCAACGAAACAACCCATGTAATACAGAAAAGAGAGAAAGACGGTACAGCAGGACTCAGTGCTATAGTAGGTATTATATCTTTTGGAAGTTCTTTTGCTAAATTTTTCAAAACAAAATTCTAAAGGAAAAATTATGAAACTCTCAGAATTTGACTATTATCTGCCTCAGGAACTGATAGCCCAGGAGCCTCTACAGAAAAGAGAAAATTCCAGACTTCTCTTATTTAAAGATAATAAATTTTCCCACAAAACCTTTACTGATTGCATAGATTATCTGAATAAAGGTGACGTCCTTGTTCTAAATAATTCAAGAGTAATTCCTGCAAGGCTCTTTGGAGAAAAAATTCCTACACGAGGAAAAATAGAACTACTTTTAATAGAAGAACTGGGAAAAGGTACCTGGAGGTGTCTTGCAAATCCTTCCAGGCGGATAAAAACAGGCCATAAAATCCTCTTTGCCGGCGGAATTCTGGAAGGAGAAATAATCGGAAGAGAAAGTAATGGCACAAGAATAATATCCTTTAAAGATCCCTCTTATTACGAAAAATTATTACAAATAGGCCATATGCCACTGCCACCTTATATAAAAAAGCATCTTGAAGACAGAGAAAGATATCAAACTATTTATTCAAAAGTTCCAGGCTCAATTGCTGCTCCTACTGCAGGATTACATTTTACAGAAGAACTTCTTAAAAAAATCGAAGATAAAGGAATTACTGTAATAAAAATAACACTCCATGTAGGACTGGGAACATTTCGTCCCGTAAAAACCGAAGAAATAGAAGCTCACGAAATGGAAAAAGAACTCGCAATAATAACAAAAGAACAGATAGAAAAGATAAATTCTGCCAGAGAAAAAGGCGGGAAAATAATAGCAGTAGGGACGACATCAGTGAGAACTCTTGAAAGTGCTGCCGGTGAAGATGGCAAACTTAACGAGATAAACAGAAAAACTGATTTATTTATCTATCCCGGATACAGATTTAAAATGATAGACGGTATTATAACAAACTTTCATCTGCCAAAATCCACTCTTTTTATGCTGGTATGCGCTTTTATAGGAACAGAAACAACGCATGCACTTTATAAAGAAGCAATAAAAGAAAATTATCGTTTTTACAGCCTTGGCGATGCCTCTATGTTGTTAAAGTGACTGCTCCCTCTATAGAGGAAGTATTCTGCGGTCTTTTAGGATAAAAAGGGCTTCCGAAGAAACCCTTTTTAATAAAATATCAGGAAAACGCTCCTTTGATTAATCTCCCCCTTTGAACAGACCTCCTGCAAACGTATAATAGGGAGTCATAGGAGATAACCCGACTAACGGATGTCCTAAACGGCAGGATATAGTAAAATTATCCCTCTCCGGATTCGGTTCATAATAATATAACTCTTTTGTATCAGGACAGAAAAGTTTTTGTTTTGCCGATGTATATTCAGGGGTAAGCTTGTTATAAGGTAATAAATTTTGAAGACTGCCATCTGCATCAGCATCGGGAAAACGTTTCCATTCAATATAATAGACCTGTATCATAGTAGCAAACTGCCTCTGATTATTCATACAATCAGAAACTTTTGCATTGGCAAGAGCTTTTTTAAAATGAGGAAACATAAGGGTTGCAAGAATAGATATTAACAACACTATTGTTAATATCTCTACTATAGTGAACCCTTTATTTCCGGTTTTCGAAAAATACTTATTCATATCCACTTCTCCTATAATAAAAGATTTTTTATTATTCCTAACCTGATTATACCCATTT
>CALARM010000546.1 GCA_937888925.1 uncultured Synergistia bacterium
TTAACGTGAACATGTGATAAAGTCGGGTTAATAAGACTTGTTATAGTATCTCCTTACATTCTGCTATATCAAATAAATGGTTCTGCACTATGTATTTACAGAAATTCATTTTTCTCGAGTTCTAACAGTTATCGTGCCATCTTTATCTATCAGGACAGTATATTCGTTAGAAGCATTATCCAGATTATATTTCTCATATATTTCCCCCGTTACACTATACTGCTCTACGTATTTTATCTCTTCATCCCGTAGTCCTGCTCTCTGTAATTTATAGTCAAACTCCTGACGGTTGAATTCCATGTTTAACAATGGCTTCAATGGGTCAACATTAATTTTTCCTTCCAGATTTTTTATTGAATCTTCCGTAAGTTTAATCGATTGCTCTTCTCCATATCTCACCCACAAATCATCATCATATACATCACTTGAGGCCAATCTGTACTGTTCCTTTTTTCTGTCTAACAGTCTGGAATGACCTGAAAAATGCTTTAACTTACCGGTTTCTTTATCAAACTCAAGATTTCCTGATATTATACCTGTTGGTGTTCTTGTTTCAAAAATTTCTATTTCTCCATCTACAGGAGGTCTGTTGCCGGCAAGAGATTTAAGCTCATCTCTGATACGATTTACCTCTGTTATTACTTCCCTGCCTGTCGAGTATTCTGTTTCACCATGTTCAGGTTTAGATGAAATCATGGAATTCATTATAAAAGACATATTTTTTGCCACTTCTATATCGGTTGTATCGATAGCATTATTTATAACCATTTCCACTTCTTCCTTTGTAAATGGCGAAATAGTAACATTATTTTTTATCAGTTCGAGTTCTTCATTGTTAAAGGTATCAGCCTGATCGTAGTAGGAAGGGAAAGGCTTGAATGCATCATCGATAGATTCTTTACTGCGATATACACCTTTATGTTTATTTAAAGTCTCCAATCTTGCAGAAGGAATCTTACCTTTTAATTTTTCTATTGTCTTATCATCAATCTGGCATACATCAGTTGAAGTCAGTTGTTCGGTCAAACATTTTTTTGTAAAGGTTACTACAGGTGCTGACTTTGGAAGATACTCTCTTAAAAGATTTAATTTCTCAGAACTGAGTTTATTCTCCAGCTTTTTCAATGTATCTTCGTCAATCATTACAGATACCATATTATTCTTATTTTCATATATTTCCAGCCCTTTCTTTGCAAGAGATTTTTCATTTTCTGTTGTTTTGGGATTATTAAGTATACCTTCAAAACCTTCTTTTAAAAAAGTTTTCTGTATTTCACCATACTGTCTTATATTGGAAACATTATCTTCACCATCCATATATTCACCGAGCACATTGTATCCATCAGACGGCTGATTTAGATATTCACCCAGTACATTGTATCCATCCAATGCTGTCCGGCCGATGACAAAACCCGGAGGGGCATGAAAAGATCTGGCAATAGACTCTGCGATACAGGTTGCTACATTATGTGCCATATTACTGGATACATTTGTCTTATGAAGTGCTTTGTTTATATAAACCCTGTTGCAGACAAGGCCGAGTTTCGCAAGAGATTTTTCTTCTTCTGTCGTATCACTGCTGGCAATTATAGCTTCAAAAGCATTTTTCATAACGGCCATGACCTCTTTCTGGCTCCTGTAAGAAGGAAGAACTGTATCTGCATCCGGATCGAAAGCATCTCTGAAAGCTGCTTCTGCTATCGATTTGCCTGTTTTACTGTACATTACATATGGTAAATCTGGCTTTGCCTGTTGTTCCTGCTTTTCAATTTGATTTTCTCTGATTGCAGTTTTTTTATTTTTCTGTAAATTATCTTCTTTATTGCTTAAAACAATATGGCCTTCAGGCTCATTCCCTCTGTTCTCCGAAGTTTTTTTCTCTTCAATATATGAATTTGAATAAGCCTGGTTGGATTTATGCTCTATTACAAGGTTTTTTAACCATTTAGATATACCTGCAGAAACTCCGGCAGATGCTATACATGTACCGATTGCTCCCAGTAACATAGAAGCGAGAGGATTTCCTGCTCCAGTTACAGCAGAAGCAATAGTAATACCACCTGTCACTATACCTCCTCCTATCATCGTTCCCAGACCGACCCTGTCTCCTATTATGTCAAATTTCTCAGACAGTTTTGATTTCATATCATTGTTAAAATGTTTTACATCCAGTATTTCCCCTGTGGTTTTATTTACTTCCACTTTTGTATGTACATGTTGCGTATCATACGGACCTGTGCTTTCATTACTGTAGACACTTATAGTATCACCTTTTTTATCGGTTATTTCCTCATATCTGGAATAATATGTAGCAAGTCCATTATACTTACAATAGGTAGAAACCTCCGCAAATGTTACATCTCCTTTACTGTCAGATGTGACCTTCGCTTTATCCAGTATCGTCGTAGCTATATCTTCGCCGTTAGTAATTTTCGACATCCTGGTTATATCTATGTGGCCGGCTCTGTCGTCCTTATCGTTCAGGGAGTGAATTGCACTATTACCTGTATCACCATGAAAATTATCATATTTCCTGGCAAGTTTTACATCTCTTTTAACTTTATCTATTATTATACTGGCTAATTTTAAGTCTTCACTTTCATGATTATTTAAATCTACCTTATCATTGTCAAAATTTCTTGCAGATTCCATTTCTTTTTTCACAGAATCCACTTTCTCTCTGCTTTTAATAACCTGGTTTTTTAAAGGATTAATTGTCATAATATTCCCTCCTGTTCTGAATATATAGTCATATCCGGTAATAAAATATATTTAACACATCCTTT
>CALARM010000547.1 GCA_937888925.1 uncultured Synergistia bacterium
AATAATAGAACATAAACATAAGATACAGTCAGAAATCAATAAAGAATACTATCTGTGCTTTACAAATCAGGATGAATATGTAAACCCCTATACGGGAGACATAGAAACTGATACCAACCAGTGGAAACACCGCTGGGTTGGTGAGAGCGGTTATATACTCTATACAGATGATTCCTTTTATGATCCCAATACGGATTCCAATCTAAATTTAGGGTATTTTAAATCAAGCGGTATCAGAGCAAGGTAATATTTCTGTCGCAACGCATGACGGGTGACGCGTGACGCGATTAAGAACCTATCCGAAAAGTAATATTTATTGTACACCCTTCCGGTGGGTGAGGCTCTGGAGAAAAATATATACCGTATTAACAGTAATTTGTAAATTAAATAAATGTAATATCGTAGCAGTCTTTAAAGACATATTGTTTTGCACGAGGATTATAGATTTTTCGGAAGAGCCTCACCCACCGGAAGGTATTTGATGACTTTTCGGATAGGCTCTAAATACAATATGCAGGATAATGTATTTAACTGCGTCACGCGTCACGATTATATAATGGAAGAAACTATTTTTATATCACCAGTATTCATTTCAATAGGAATTTTGCTTATAATAGCAACAAACAGAAATTATCCTGTTTTGTTTGATTTATGGTATATTAAGCTTTTAAAAAGGATTGCAGGCAATAACGGAGTAATAGTATTTTATTATATTATAGCCATAATATTTATTATGGCCGGCACAGGGAGGATTATATATTTTTATTTAAAATAAATTATTTAGATAAACTACCTCTATAAAGTAATTCTATTTATCATCCCGGTAATCCCATAAATCCTATAAATCCCGGTCAAAAATGAAATTTCCTATACTTTTAAATTATGAAAACAAATTTTTTTGAAAGACTTGAAAAAATTTATTCAAAGGCAGCCGAACTGCTTGACAGAGGAAAGAAAAATTTCTGTTCTCCATGCCGTTTTTGCTGTACCCGTTTTCTCTTACATGGTGTAAGCCAGATAGAGTATGATCTTATAAAGATAAGGCTGAAAGAAGAAGGAAGAGAAGAGAAGGCAAAAGATTTCAAAGATTATATTCAAAAGAAAAGAGACCTTCACGGTGAACTTATCCATGAAGGGTGCCCCCTGTATAATACAGAAAGAATGGGCTGTTCCATTTACAGGTTCAGGCCCTATTCCTGTCGCTATTACGGAATTTATTCACCAGTGCCGGAACTTTTATTCTGTGCTTTTCACGGATATTCAATCATATATTCAGTAAAAAGTTTTTATGATATAGTTCCTCTGGCGAAAGAATTTTTAGAATTAAGGAATGACTATAATATATTTACAGCAAAAACCGATGAAGAAAAAATCGAAGCACTGTATCAGGCAGGATATGATCTTTATTTTCAGGGTAAGAGGGATAAATCTTTAATATATCTGCTAAAAGCAATCTCCATAGATAGTGGACACTGGAAATCCCTTTTTCAGCTCAGTCAGTTATTCTACAGTAAAGGGAATGTTGAAGAATCAATAAAATTCGCTGAGAGGGCGTTAAACAAAAGTCCTCATAATATAGATATAAAAATTCATCTGTCATTACTTTATATACTTCAAAATAGAATAATAGACTCGGGTAATCTTATGCTGGATATACTGTCTGAAGACAGAGAACATAAAATAGCCCTGTCAATTATGGGCTATTTATTTTATCTTTCAGGTAAGACAGAGGAAGCTTATATGTACAGTCAGAAGGCTCTTTCACTGGATCCTGGCCTGCATATGGCAAAAAGAGTAATGGAGTTTCTGAGAAATGATTTAAATAACGATGTGTGATACTCAGGAACTGCCAGGAAATAACTATATCATATTTACAGTTTATATCTTTACGCGTTACCCGTAACGCGAGGATACTAATTATTCTAAATTTGCCGGAGTTGCTTTTAGTTCAGGGCGTTTAATTAAACGCCCCTATTCACGACTCACGACTCACCTGTTTATTGCTTCATAAAGACTTTGAAACACAGTCTGATCTTTTTCCTCTGATATAAGGTCTTCCAGCAAATTCCTGTTCACACCGAGATTGGTCAGAACACTGATAGCTTTAAGCCTTACATTGAGATCTTTATCATTACGAACTACGTTTTTAAGTATATTTGTAACAGTAAGGATGTCATGATTCTTATCGATTCTTATTTTTTCAATAATATTATCCATAACATAAAATCTCTCTTTTGATTTTAGAGGAGACGTACCGTTTATCATTTTTTTAGTCACTGAAAGCCTGTCGTCCATATTAATCATAACAGTCTTCTGTACGTTAAGCATTTCCTGTAATTTTTTTATAACTTCTATTCTATGTTCAGAGGACTGATCATAAAGGAGGATAGATTTATATATGGCTATTACTTTTTGAACAGGTAAATATGGATCAAAGAGATCTACATCAAGATAGACCAGAGGTCTTGCTACGACAGTTATATCCGATGGACTGGTATATTTTGATTCTATAAAAGCACCGGCTCTGTTTAAAAATACAATTCTATCTTTATAATCAGTTTCATACCATCTTTTTAAAAAATACTCTCTGTTATTTATGCTTTTGAAATCCTCCCAGCTGGCTTCACTTCTGTATCTATCCAGGGCCATAACCTGAATGGACAGAATAAGAGGAAATAATACAAGATAGATTAACACTTTAAATTTATCCAGTGCTTTTTCATCATAGACATGATCTTTTAAAAAGACCATCATAACAGAAAGTCCTGCCAGTAAAAAGATAAAAGCAAGAGGTATTATCTGCGAAGGAACGGATGGGCCATAGAATATAACTCCTATACCATCAAGACCTCCTTTATATAAAAGAAAGGTAAGTGTAAATATAACCTGTATAAAAAGTAACAGAGGAGCCCATTCAAGAGTTTTAACACTCAAAGCTTCTATAAATGATAATCTTCTTTCTCTTTCATCTTTTATAATATTTCTAAAGGCATCAATCTGTTTTCTGAGAGATGACTCTATAAATTCCTTCATTTCTTCAGTCAATTCCATACCTCCCATCATTACCGGAGCGGGAGAAGCTTCAGGAACAACCTGTTTTCTTTCGAAATATTTACCTACTGCCCGGGCAGCAGCATGTTTATTTTCGTGTAACTCCGGATTAAGACGTAATAGATTATCAAGAATTTGCTGTTCACTGTAACCGAGATTCTTTAAAGTGAGGACCTGTTTGTCATATTTATCAGGGTCAACTGGAATTGTAAATGGCTTTTCCTTTATCTCAGGTTTTATTTCCGGTTTTATTTCAGGTTTTACTTCCGGTTTTATCTCAGGTTTCACTTCCGGTTTTAAGGCTTCTGCTGAAGTCTTATCGGAAAGGGTCTCTTTACCTGCTGCATCAGGCGATGGTTGAGGTGTAATTTTATCTTCTCTATGAGAAACATTATTTTCTTCTTTTTTTTCCAAATCCCTCACCTCCATATAATAGTAATAACATTCTATTTAATAAAGGAAAAAACCTTCTTTGAAACAAATTTTTATAGACTTCACCGAAAATAGTGGAACATGAAGTGTGAAGGGTGAGGAGTGAAAAGTGAAGGGTGAAAAGTGGAGGGTGAAGAACAATATTATAGTAATTCTGTATTACAGTAATTCTGTCTATCCCTCAATAATCTCCATCCTGTAATCCATATAATCTCATTAATCCCCGTACAAATATAGAAGAGTTTCTGGCAATGTCCTACTCTCCCACTCCGTTACCAGAGGAGTACCATCGGCGCTGGAAGGCTTTACTTCTGTGTTCGAGATGGAAACAGGTGTTACCCTTCCGCTATTGTCACCAAAAACTCTTCTATATACTTTATATTAAACTTATAATATTCATCGATAATTTTCATGTAGTATCACTCATGTACTCAGTGAAGTGCTGAATTAAGCCCTCGACCTATTAGTACTGGTTAGCTCAAGCCATTACTGACCTTGCACTCCCAGCCTATCAACCTCATAGTCTATAAGGGGTCTTCAGGAATTACTTCCATGGATACCTCATCTTGAGGCAGGTTTCACGCTTAGATGCTTTCAGCGTTTATCCTATCCAAACTTGGCTACCTGGCTTTGCTTCGGGCAAAACAACCAGTTCACCAGAGGTTTGTCCATCCCGGTCCTCTCGTACTAGGGACAGAGCCTCTCAAGTATCCAACGCCCACGGCGGATAGGGACCGAACTGTCTCACGACGTTCTGAACCCAGCTCACGTACCGCTTTAATAGGCGAACAGCCTAACCCTTGGAACCTGCTACAGCCCCAGGATGCGATGAGCCGACATCGAGGTGCCAAACCTCCCCGTCGATGTG
>CALARM010000548.1 GCA_937888925.1 uncultured Synergistia bacterium
AATTTCTATGTTTCACCGGATAAAAACAGGCTCTTCTGCCGCTTTTATGGTTCTATAGGAAAAGCGGCAGGGTTGCCCGATTCTTTAATAAAGCCTCTTGAAACAATTATATGTTATTTATGCACCACCCTTCATGAATGGGATGATATCGTTGAGAAAGAAGGCCTGAATGACGGTAACTACAGGATATTTATTGAAAGAATAATGAAATCTTCAATAGATAAATCTGTTCGGGAAATCTCTCTTTCGGGAGAATTATTTGATAATATATGTAAATCGTCAATGGAAAAGATATATGAATATTTTCTCCTGGAAGAAGAGGCAATGAAATTTATTTCTTCCGAAGAACTGATATTGACACTCCTTGAAAAAGGAAACTGTGATTTTGAATTTTATAATGATATTTTCTTTACACTCCTGAAAGAAGATTTCATAGAGGATCTTGCATCTTTTCTTGAGAACTATCTTATCGCAGATCTTATTGCAGATCATATAACAGATCTTAAAGAAGACATAGAAAATTTCTCCTATAATCCTTTACTGTTACTCTACAGATTCCGCAAAGGACAGAACTCCTCTTATAAGGAAACCTGTAAGGTTCTTTCCAAAGAAGACCCTTATCAAACATTATGTAAAGATAAAATCATGGAATGGTTTTCACTTCTGGCTCATAAAGAAATAAAAGAAGCGCGGAAAAAACTGGAACATATAAACGTTCATGATACAGCAAAGAAAGAAAATTTATCTTCCCGTCACGCGTTACGCGTTACGCGTCACGATTCCCATACGATAAAGAATTTATTATCTCTTTACCTTGAAGGAATTTCACAGGGTTTTACTTTATTCAAAAAATACGATTATCTCACATGGATGGACAGAGACAAAAGGGATTCATGTATAAAACTTCTGTTAAAACCACACCCCTGGGAAAGGTTTTCTCTGAATGATATTGGATGAAATAGATTCTACAGTAAGGAAGATTAACAGTGAACTGCTGAATTCAGGAGAAAAACGAAGCGTTATCTGGCTTATCGGAGATAATATCTGTAGTCATGCCGGATGTAATCACTGTTCCCTGTCTGACAGAATGTTTAGAGAAGAACTCTCTTATCTGGGCCGGAACATAAATGGATATGAAAAATTCGAATCCGATTTACTGAAGTGTAATTTCAGGGAAACACCTGTATTAAGTCTCTATTTAATGGGTTCTTTTTATAATGAAACAGAAATCAATAAAGATTTAAGAAGAAAAATTCTACAAAAAGTGAGAGAAGAAAAACATATAAAAAAATTAATATTAGAGACGAGACCGGAGTTTATAGATAGAGATAAAATAACAGAGACAGAGGACATAATGGGCGGTAAATCGGTGGAAATAGGAACAGGTCTCGATCATTTAAATGAAATTTACAGGAATAAATATCTTAATAAAAACATAAAACTTGAAGATTATGAAAAATGCACCGAAATAATCAAAAATTCTTCTATAAAGCAGATTACTTATGTGGCGGCAGGATGTCCTTACCTTGACGAAGAACAGGCCACAGAAAGCGCCTTAGAGACATCTATTTATGCCATAAACAGAGGAAGTCATATCATTTCCATCGAACCTTTAATCATCCAGAAAGGAACCATTCAGGAAAAACTTTACAGAGAAGGTAAATTTCAGTTACTTTCACAAGAATCCATAGTAAAAATCACAGAGGAAATTCGCAAATCTACAGGTTCACATTATGAATTAAGGACAGGAGGGATTGTACAGGCGCCGATATGAGAGAGAAATCAGTAAAAAGAACAAAAAGCCATATCTCTAAATTACAGTACGGCGACCCGCCTTTCAAGAGATTTAAAAATTCTCCAGCCCTGCCCATAGGACTCATCCTGTTCATAGCCTCAATATGTATTTTAATCTGGAATGAAACCGTTAGTTTCCGGGCCGATAAACATCTTTCAGAAGGTTTAAGACTGGTTGTACCTGTAAGTAATGAGAAAGCCGAAGAGAAAAATGACGAAAAACTTATCTATGTGACAGGTACTGCCACTGCAGATGAAACGGTAGAAGATGAATTATTCGGAATATCGGAAAAAGCTCTTATATTGCGTCGTACTGTGGAAATGTTCCAGTGGGAAGAGACAAAAAGCGAAGGAAGTAATGATAGTAACGAACCGGAAGATACCTTTTCCTATCAGAGAGTATGGTCTCCGGAGGTGATTTCTTCCGCCGGTTTTTCAGAGCGTAAATCTCATCATAATCCGGGACATATGCCTTATGAGGGTGAGACAATAACGGCTTCTCATGTGACAATCGGTGATTTTACTTTATCAGATTCACTTGTAAAAAAGATAAATAATTTTGAGCCTTTTCCGGCTGACTCATTGTATATACCAAGGTTTCCGGCAGATCTGAAGAAAAAAGTACAGATACACGAAGGAGCCTATTATGTCAGCTCTGACCCCATAGATCCGGCTATTGGAGATCTAAAAATTTACTTTCACATTGTAAAACCTTCCCCGGTAAGTATTATTGCAAAACAATCTGGAAAAACCCTTCTATCTTACGGAACAGGTAAGACCGAGGCCATTGAATTACTGGAACCGGGTGTAGTAAAACCTGAAGACATGTTTAACAAAGCTATGTCAGAACACAGAACCAGAGCCATTGTTCTTCGTGTTTTCTCTTTTTTCATTATGTGTTTTGCTTTTCTTGCTCTCTTTGAACCGGTATCAATACTCGGAGAGATTAATCCTTTTATTGCCTCAATGGTTAAAGGCGGTATGGGCATATTTGCCGTACCTTCTGCTATGTCTTTATGGACTGTGGCAATGGGCTTCATATGGTTATTTCATAGCCCTGTCTTCAGTATCCTCCTCTTTCTGATATCAGGTGGCATATGTTTTACGTTTATTTGTTTTATTAGAAAAAAGTGAAAAGAAAAGGACACCACTCACGACTCACGACTCACCATTCACCACTCACTACAAATTTACAATATTTTAACAAAATACTATAGACTTAAATATAAAAATATAATAATATATACTAGCTTAACATACAATCTTCAGATATATTAGAGGGAGATGAAAATATGGAAATAAATCAAACAGGAATGATACAGAAAAATATTTATAAATTTTCAGCTACCAGAGAGGAAACGAAAGAAGTTCACCCCGATAAATATGAGAAAGCTGCAGAAATAGATATAAATAAGGACTTTTTTCTGGACGAAAAAGAAATAAAAAGATATCTAGTAAAAGAAGAATTATTAAGAGATCCTTCTGAATTTGCCGTAGATGAAGAAAATATTACAGACAATTTCAAACTTGATTTACAGAACAAACATCCTATGTCAATAACAGCTTATCCGTCCTATAAGGAACTTATGACACAGCTGAAAGACCTTGAGAGAAAATACCCCGATCTTGTAAAAACAGTTTCTCTCGGGAAAACGGCAGAAGGCAGAGAGATTATGGCATTGAGAATAGGTAAAGATATAAAAGACGACAGAGGTAATAAACCGGGGGTTCTTATTACAGGTCTCCATCATGCCAGAGAATGGATGACCCTTGCAACAGCTCAGAATGTAGCCACAAATCTCCTGGAAAACTACGGCACAGACGAACAGGTAAAGCACAGAGTAGACAGTGCGGAAATCTGGGTAGTTCCTCTCGTCAACCCTGACGGCTATGAATATTCCAGAAGTAAGGATAGTTTCTGGAGAAAAAACCGCAGGCCTGTTTATCCGTCTGACGTAGATCCCGCTCTGGCAGAATTTATGACACCGGGTGGAGACGGAACACTCGGATATGGCGTGGATCCAAACAGAAATTATTATGACGGTAACCCTGAGCATATGAAATTTTACAGACCACCCGGAGATACTCCTTCAAGCATAGATGATGATTTTTCAGCATCAAGTGATATACCAAGGAGAGAAACCTTTCGCGGACCTTACGGTAACTCGGAAAAGGAAACACAGGCCATAATGAATTTATGGATGAATAAGAAAAACATAAAAGCTATAGTAAATCACCACAGTTACGGGAAACTCATACTATACCCCTGGTCTGCTACGAATGAAGCAGTAGAAAACAAAGATACCTATATAGAAATAGCAAATAAAATGAGTAATGCCATGGGTGAGGAAAAATATACGGTAAAGCAGTCTTCCAGAGAATATCTTGCATCGGGCATAATGGATGATTTTGCCCATTTAAATAACAAACTGGCCTTTACTCTGGAAATAGGCGAAAGCTTCCATGAAGATGAAAGCAAGATAGAAGCTACCAGCAGACTGGTATATAATGCAGACATGGCTCTTCTCGACTGGGTTCTGGACCATAAAGAAGAGAAAAAATAGTATTATTATAAAAATATTTAAAAATACGAAAATTCATCTCCGTAAAAACAGAGATGAATTTTAATTATTTTCGGAATCTGTATCAGTTCTAACTTCTTAATGCAAGTTCTATTAAAGAAAGGTTTTTCTTTGATTCTTCTTCTTCATCTTCGGGGTAGTAATCCTCGCCACAAAACCAGCATGAATAGACAGGGATATTATATTCTATTACCTGCCTCTGCATTTTGTGAGAACATCTTGGACACTTCATAACATCACCTTACTATAAAAAATTTATTCTTAATAAAATATATTATAAATAGTGTACAGTAAAAATACTGTACTTTACCTGACAATTT
>CALARM010000549.1 GCA_937888925.1 uncultured Synergistia bacterium
GTCAGGCAGAAGCTGATAAAATGGTTACGAACTTATTTGGAGCGGTACTTAGTTTTGTAAATCTATTAATTAGTGAATAGTGAGTAGTGAAAAGTGAAAAGTAAGTAAAATATAATTTTTTTCACTTTTCACTTTTCACTATTATCTCAGGAGAGGTAACAATCTTGATTCGTCGGAAGCCCAGACATCAGAGGGATAACCCCTTAAAAATCTGTGAAGAGCTTTTTTGTCTTCCACCTGTTCCCATACTAAATTTGAAGCCCAGTCAAGATCCTTACTTTCATAAAGAAGTCCTTCTACCATTTCTTTAATGATAGTTTCTTTAATAAATCCGTATCTGCAGGCATGAATCATTTCGGAACAGAATCTGGAACGATGATCGTTTATTTCTATGAGTCTTTCCTTCTCAGGTTTTTTACCGTCAAAAAGAAATATATTGAAATATCCTCCCACACCTATATTATTTAATGATGCTTCATTGACAGCATCTATAGCTGCAATTGTTCCTTCTATTTTATCTATTGTATTCTTTCTTTCTTCCAGAGTAAGATGATTGAAAAATCTGCTGAAAGAAACATTTGCCATATCGGAGCCGGAGCCCTGTGCAACAAAACCTGAAGGAACCGGTTCATAAAAAGAATGACGCATCGAAAAAAGATATATCTGGAAACCTCCTGAAGGGTCATAACCTGCTATTATCCCTGCATTGCCAAACACTGCTCCTGTCTGGTCTGTACCGGAAGAACCTGCTATCTCTTTCATGGCTTTTTCTATTATCTCTTTCGACTTTATTTTATATTCCCTGCCATCTTTTTTATATTCACTCTGAATAAAATCATCTGTACTGAAACCAACCATGTTTTTAAGACATTCATTTATATGGTCATGTTTTACCTCTGTTATGAGCTTGAATGTTAGTTCTGCAATATCCGGTATGGTGAGAAATTTTTCCGGCGGTCCTCCTTCCATTTCTACCTGTTTTTTATAAACTTCCAGAATTCTTTCTCTTATTTTGAAACGTAATTCATCACCTATGCTTGATGTCCCTGTATTTCCGTATGCAGCCACTATGCCATATCTTTCTATTATTTCCCCGGGCACTACGGGGCGAATTTTATCTGCTCCGAATATTTTCATTCTGTCATCATTCCAGTGACGCTGTTCATCACATATCATAATACCTGAATAATCGTTAAAGCGAATAGCATTTATTGAAGTCATACAAGAGAGTTCTCCTTTTTAAAAATATCATGACAGCTTATGGTTATTTTTTCCCTGTCCATTTTATAATTTCTCAAACATTTGTCCAGTTCAGACAGATCAGAAGCTTTTTCAAAGAGCAGTTCTTCACCTTTCTGCCAGGGCATGTTGTCAAATATAACAGACATAATTATTTTCAATGTATCTTCTTTAGTAAGTAAATCCTCTCTGTAGGCTCTTACCGTTTCAATACATATATGAGAAGAACTGTCTGAAATTTCTTTCATATGTTCTCCTTCCGATGAAAGAAGAACAAGTCGAATATTTCCTCCTATCTGGCTGTAATGTTCCCACGATTCAATTACTGCATTAAATACTGTTAATACTCCTTCTTCTTTACCAAGGCCTTTTCTTCTCTTATCTACATTATATCTGTTAATAGTGTTTGCAAATTCACTTCCTCCTGCATATTTACCTGCTCCAAGACAATCAAAACCGCAGGAATAAAAGGAGAGAACTCCATCCTGTTCCTTTATACAGTAGGCATGGAAGCCATCTGAAGCAACACCGGCAATACAGGCTTCATTGGAAGGTATTACCAGGGTAGTATCCAGAGATTTTTCTTTCATGTCTATTATATTTTCCACTCTCTTTCTGACTTTTTCCTGTTTTATCTGATAAACAGAACCGTTTCTTCTATAAGATTCTGCCGTAAAATCATCTCTATTAAATCCGAAAAGGAACTGAAGTCTGTTATTAATTCTGCGGCCATGGACCTCCTGAAAAGCTTTAAGCACGATTCGTGCGAGTTCTTCTACCTTCAGGGAACCGTAATTGCATGAAGAGAGGTATTGTGCCATATATTTTTTAGTAATAAGATATACTTCATAATGAAATGGTGGATAACCGGTACCTCCTGTAAATAATTCCACCCCTGCTTTTCTGACTTCTTCTGGAATACATGAATAAAGACTGTCTGAAAAAAAACTTTTACGATTCCGCAAAAACCAGCTCTCCTTATCAACACATATACAACCGGAATTCTGGTTAAAGCGCATAACACTGACTGTGGCCAAAAAAAACCCTCCTTAAATTTTAGATTGTAATAAAATCGTGATGTGTAATGAACAATACTCTGCATGGATATTCATCACACATCACGCATCACGCATCACGCATCACGCATCACGCATTAATATCTTTTTCTTCCGAAAAAATCTACAGATCTGTCTTTCTTTATTTTTGCTACCTGCTGTGCTCCTATTTTTCTATCACTGTAACCTTTATAAGCGAACCATACAATAAATAGTATTATGAAAGAAACTATTACAACAACCCATAGCTTGATATCTTCTCCGAGTGTTCTGAAAGGTATATCTATTGTTAATTTATATTTTCTTGAAAGCTCATCTATATCCTTTATATAAGGAGATTTATTATCAAGCTTTACTGATTGATTAAACGCTTCCTGTGCTTCTTTAATTTTATCCACCTGTAAATAGGCAAGACCAAGAGCAAAAAGAAGGACAGGCTTGTTTTTGTTATAAAACATCATTGTATCTGTTTTATCTTTATAAAAGGTAATGCACTGATCTATTTCTGCCGACGTATTCTTGCTTAATTGTTTGCAACTTTTAACATATATCTTATGAGCTTCCAGCAGATTTGCATCTTTTTTAATTATTTCAAGGGCCTCTTCTTTTGCTTTTGTATATCTTTTATTATCATAGTTATCCTTTGCCTTTCTCATAAGCTGACCGACAGTATCGGCACAGGCAACGGAATATACTATTACCATAAATAGTAACAGAATTTTTATCTTATTCATAGAAATTATCCCTCCCGTTTAAAGCATTTATTATAAATCCTATTATAACGGAAAAAAAACCCAAAAAGCAACATATAAAAAATTATAGTACATGTCATGGTAGTGTTTTTTTACGACAGGTAAATTTATTAAATCGTAACGCGTAACGGGGGGAACAGATTCTCATACTTTGCTGTGACCTTTCACTACTCACTACTTACTACTTCATCTGAGGTTATTTTTTCGACACCTCAAAATAAACCTGTTTTGTAATATTAAAAAATGGGAACTGATAGACTCTTTTTATGTCATTAATTTCAAGCTCATGACAGTTAAAAACTTCTTTCCATTGCAAAAATGGAAGAAAATTAAGAGGAATATTGACTGTCCAGGACTCAAGATGATTCCCTATCCAGTCATGGGAATAAAGTATAAATTTTTCAAGGAAATTTGTATATACTTCTTCAATGATAATTATTTTCTTTCTTGTTACTCTTATTAATTCTTTCAGAGAAGCAGCAACATCCAGGCAGTGGTGAAGTACAAAAACAGCAAGGGATGCATCAAAAGAATTATCTTCAAAAGGGAGCTTCCCCCCTTCGTAATTTAAAAGGGGTAATTCTGTGAGATTATTATCAACCATATCAATTCCTACTATATTCATATCTGTATTCTTTGTCAGATATCTGGTAAGTACCATATTGCCGCAACCATAGTCAAGAAGTGAAGAACAGTTATCTGTAGATTTGATTATATATTTACCAAGTCTCTCTGCCCGTAATTTTAAAATAGGACCATAAAATAACTTCTGTAACAAAATTTTTTGTCTGACTAAAATATTTAACGCCTCCTGTAATAGTATTTTCTGCCAGATAAATTATTTAGATAAACTGCCTCTACTTAATTTTCATCTAAAGCTTTATTTTACGCCATTAAAAATGAAAATTCCCTATATTAAATTAATAATTATTCTCAAAAAATGTAATAAATCCTTCCACAATATAAAATTTAAGTCAGAAGTCCCCATTCCAGGCTTCTGTGAACTCTGATTATCATGCCTGTTATCTGGGCAATAGTTTCAATAACTTTAGGGTAATCATCAACATATGTATAAAGCTCTCCGCTTTCTATTACAAGGACTCCGAGAAAACTGTTGATAAGTATTATGGGGCAGAGTACTGCACATTTTGTATTCTTTGAGAGTATACCTGAAGAAATTTCATCTTCCGTAATTTTCAGGACAATAGTTTTCCTGTTTAACATAATTTTTTCAATAATAGTATTTTTCATTGGTTTTTTTTCTGTTTCTCCGAAACGTTCGGTTATTTCCGGGAAAGCAGTAAAAATCTGTATATATTCTCCTGATTTATCCATAGTTATGACCCGTACCGAATCAAAGGAAACAGAATTTCTGAGTTCTTCCATAATATTTCTTAATTTCTGCTCTATGAATTCCCCGCCTGATGCCATTAAAATAGCCCTGTTCAGGAATTGAAATTCCTGAAGTTTTGCAGTAATTTTTTCCTCTTCTTCCATTTTGAAGGTTATATCTCTTATGACACATATTCGGCTCATGATCTTATCTCCGTCAAATATTCTCGAACCGGTAACCTCTAATTTTAGAGGTCTTCTGTCATGAGTAAAGGCCTGCACCTGAAGAGGAGGTAGCTGTAATCTGGGATCTCCTTCGATAGGAGCCCTGAAATATTGCATGGCCTTTATGGCACTATCAGACGGTAGAAAATTTACAAAATGTTTGCCTATAAATATCTCTGCAGGGAGGCCAAAGATTTTTTCTGCCTTTCTGGTTATATAGGTAATAATACCTTCTTTATCAAGTGTTAATATTAAATCATTCGCATTTTCAACCATAAGACGAAATATTTCACCTGATTTTTTAAGTTCTTTTATATTCTCTTCCTCTTTAACGGGTTGTGTAACCAGTTCGCCTTTATAGATTTTCTGAAGTTCTCCTTTTATTTCCCCTGCAGTTTGAAATCTATCCTCCTTTTTTAAAGCCATAGCTTTAAGGATTATATGTTCAAATCCTTCTGATATTTCAGGATTTAATGAAGAAGGGCAGGGAAGAGGATCACGTTTGGCAGTCAACCTGTTTATAGAATCTGTCGGCAGGGTTCTGGTTATAAGATAATAAATGGTTGCTCCCAGTGAATATATATCGCTTAAAGGATCCGTTCCTTCAATACCGTACTGTTCCGGAGGGGCAAAATGGGGTGTAACACTCTGTGCTGCTACGTGGGTTTTTACTTTATCTGATTTTAGCTTTGATATACCAAAATCTATAAGCATAATATATCCTTTTTCCGAGAGCATAATATTTTCCGGTTTTAGATCTCTGAATACAACAGGCTTGGAAGGATGGGAATGAAGATAGCCAAGTATGTCGCATAGTTGAAAAAACCAGTCTGTTATTTGATCCTGTGATAAATAGGAAACATTTTTTTCCACTATTTCATAAAGATTATTCCCTGAAATATACTCCATTACGAGATAATACTTGCCTTCATATACAAAATAATCCTCTACCTTCGGAAGTTGCGGATGTTCCAGTGTAACAAGTATTTCCGCTTCAAATCGAAATTGTTTCGTTTTTTCTTCTATATTTATATCATCTCCGCATGTATCAAGCATTTCTTTAACAGCCCATTCTTTTCTTTTCAGCAGGTCATCTGCCAGATAAATACATCCGTATCCTCCTTCTCCTATTTTCTTTTTTATCTTATAACGTTCCCTTAGTATTATTCCTTCGGATAAAGCCATGA
>CALARM010000550.1 GCA_937888925.1 uncultured Synergistia bacterium
TATAGTCTCTTTTAGACATTATTCCAATATCTTCTCTAAATTCTTCAAATAACGCATGAAAAGCTCTGTCATATTTTTGATAGGGTTCTTCTTTTTTCTTTTTTGTTTCCTGACAGTTTTCTGCAAAAAAATACTCCTTTAAAAGAATCCTTCTATATTTAATTTTATCTCAGTGATAGTGAAATGTCTATCGAATTACCTCCAGGCTTATAATTTAAATATAGGCCTTTTAATCAATTTTAGAGGAAGACATCCCGAATTCAAAAAATTAATGAGAAAAGACGTGGCAACACATCCTGTTCATCCTGCCCATCCTGATAAAAAAATAGACAAAAACAAACAAAAAGATTTATAATAAAATCTAAAAAATAACCGGCAAATGCCAGGAAATAGTTATGCAAAAGCCAGCCTGTGAAAGCACTAAACAAAGGAGAAAATCATGGAAGAAGTATAACATATAAATTTTCACCAGGAAAAAAATAAAGAAGCAAGTTTATTTACAACACATATTTTCCACTTATAATAAACTAAATTTTAGAATAAAATTGCACATGAGAATATCTATTTGCCCATATTAACTTGTGAAAAAGTCATTAAATTAAAGAATATTTCTTGCACTTAATTAATTTATATGTTATTATATAAATAGAATAATTTTCTCCTTTTATGTAATTGTTTATCGAAAGGAGTTTCTTTAAAAATGATGTTAATTAAAAGAAACTATAAAGGTATGTCTCTCGTTGAAATTATGGGAGCTATTTTTGTTTTATCCTTTGCTGTTCTGGCAGTTGCAACTATTTTCCCTGCAGGTCTTCAAATGAACAGAAAAACAAAAGTCAGAATTCAGGCAATTCAAATGGCTTCAGGTATCATAGAAGAGTTAAGGCATCTGCCTTATTATGATCCAAATACTACCTGTTTACTTGACCTTGCTACTATAAATCCAGACATGAATGCAGTTGTAACCGATGGCTGGGGAGGCTTTGATGATGCCTATTGTGAAAATGGAAGTAATGAAAAATGGACTCCTAATGTTGTAAAAAACTCCAACGTACATGATGGCACAAGTCGCATTTTTTTTAGAAGTCGTTCCACGAAAGACATGAGAAAATTGTCAACTCCCGATAGTCTTGTAGATACACTCAGTTCAAAATTAATGTATCCTGCAATTAGAATTGCACCGTTAGGGGACAGTAGCACCAATCCAGAGCTTATGTATTCGTATGCTCCATCAATCAACAGATGCCGCATTCATAAAATAATAGTAACAGCAAATATAGAAGAATTTGTAGCAGGCACATCCAGATACAGTACAATACAGTTAATTACTTACAGAAGTGACGGATTAACTATGACTCCCGGATATTAGAAAGGTGATTATTTATGAAACAATCTTCAGGTTTTACTTTAATAGAAATCCTGATAGGGATTTTTGTATTTACTCTTCTCTGTACGGCGGCATTCCTTGTATTTTCTTACGGTCTAAAAGTATCGGTATATAATGCCACAAATGTTCAGCTTCAACGTAATGCCAGTATAGCTATGGAAAGAATGCTTACAGAAGCAAAAGATGCTGTCTTCCTTCCCTGGCAGACAGGTAGCTATAGTCCTAAAACTCCGCCTTCGCCGGTATTTTTTCCTTTTATAAACCAGGCCAATACGGATTCAGGATATTCTGACGATCCAAATGATGTTAATGATCCCAATAACGCTGTTTTTTGTTTTACCGCTCCCGTACCAACAGGAGGAGCTGGAAATTTCGCTTATACGAGCAATACAAGTTATCGTCTTGTATGTTATTATGTGGATGCAGATTTTGTTCCTTCAGATCCGAATCAACATCCTATTTCACATACTCATGCCCTTGTAAGGCGGATATTGCAATTCGGGACAGCTCTTTCCTCGGCAAATATATTTGGCTTTGACTGGACTCTCAATAGCTATACACCGAAATCCTGGTCATGGACATTAGAACCGGAAGTAATTATTCAGATGCCTTTTCCGTCAGATTCTATATATTTTTTTATAAGTCATGAGAAGAATGAAGCTTACTGGAAATCAAGGAAAATAGAATTCCAGGAAACAGCTAATCCTATTTACACGGATTCGACTAAAATATATGACCCGTTATCCTTTAAAATAATTATGATATTAAATCAGTATCCCTATGGAAAAACTACATATAAAAAACAGCGTTTAAAACTGGAAGGCTCGGTTCAGATACGAGCTGCATATCATTAAGGTATTTATCAAAAGAGAGGAGACATAATCAATGAAAAGAAAAATTAATCAAAAAGGAGCTGCAATGCTCCTGGCTTTATTTACAGTTATTGTGCTTGCGTCGATTGCAACAGGATTTCTTGCAATAACTATAGCAGAAAACAAAACTACCGGATCCAGAATTGATTCAGAACTTGCTCTTGAAGCAGCCACAGCAGGTATAGATTACCTGGCCATGGTAGCAACATCACAGCCGGGGTTCTGGGATTATAACTCATTACCGGCTTCAGCAAACAGAAGGGGAACGTTCAGCTTTCCGAAATTTACTGACCCTAACTATTTTGTAGTGACTCAGGATACAAACAATACCACTTATTACATGGTTTACGATCTAAAAAATAAAGGAAAAAATGATACAGCTACAAATGGACCAATAAGACTATCTCTGGGCAGCAAAACAACAGATGGAAAAATAGTTGGATGCACTATAATAGTTCAGGATGCTCCAGGTCAATACCCTGACATAGTAGCTTCATGTATCGGATACGTTATTAACGCACCGGGCGTAGAACCGGAGGATGTAGATCTCGCAGATGCAAATATTGTTTTCTATGCCAGCAGAGCAATACAGGTAATATTAAAAGAAGTTTCATATTATAATTATACATATATATATAAAAACTTTACAGATCTCGATCTGCCTTTTAATGTACCCGACAGTTCTCTCCAGGCTATGCAGAATATGGTGGGATTATGCCCTGATACTCTAATTAACGGAGGCATAAGAGCTGAAGGTTATGATGATCCGAATAATGATCCTAACTCGAACAGAGTAGCCAGATTACTGATATGGGATGCAGACGGGAACCCTATAAATGGTACTACAGACCCTAATGATATGGCAACAATAAACGGGCCGGTTCGTCTTGTAAGTAATGACAAATATGATGGCACAGGCCCTGATGTAGTAGATAATCAGATAGGCAACTATAAATTAAATTCAGATATGAAAAGCGCCTTTCAGGGTTCTTCATTCGTAACAGGAAGTGACCGCAGAGGCGTTCCCGGAGCAAATGACTCATATATGAACAGTATAATAGATGCTACAAATGGAAGTACGGTAAATGCCTCTAACAGATATGCCACAATAGTGGATGGTGACAATAAAGTGCAGGGGCTCAGTATTTACAATGGAGATATTTATCAGGATCCGGAAAATACTGCTGCCAACAGAGAAGATTTAGATCATGATGGTGATAAAGACTATAGCAAAAATATATGTAAAATCAGTTTCTATTCAGATACTTCAACAACCCCTGCAAAGCCAAAGGTGGACATAAAAATATATAATCGTTATGAAGGCGGACAGGGAAAGAACAGCGGCAATATAGATACCATAACCAGTCAAACTCCAATTTCCAGTAATACATATGATCTGTCTCAGGATACAGTGATTTATGTAAATGGAGGGAACGTAATGGTAGAAGGAGAAGCAGCTTCAGGTATTTCAGTTGTATGCGATGACTCCAGAACAGATCCTGCAATTGCAACAGGTTCTATTGATGATATTCTGCTAGATCCAAATGATCCTTCTCTTACTGCTGAAGAAAAATTCTTCAGAAATCTGGAAAAGGACAATCTGGAAGGTACTCCTGCATCAGAAGGCAATATTTTCGTAGCAGGCGATATAACCTATAAAGACGAAACAACATCGGCAATTGGACTTGTAGCAGAAAATTATATGTACCTTCATGAATTGAAAAGTTCCAATTCTTTACAGGCAGATAAAAATGATGATCCGGATTATGTCAGTGGATCAGGCGATGAAACCGGAGATTACCATCATCTTCAGTTGAGGGGACAGTTGAACTCAATCCGTCAGTCAGTACAGTTTGATTTCTTCAATTATCTCGGAGAAAATGGATTTTTCGATTCGGGAGGAGCAGGTTCGGAAGGTTTTAACGGTTCTATAGACTTTAAAGGACAGATGGTAGGTAATCAGACAGATGTAGAAGGAGATACAAAAGGCAGAGGTTATGCTTCAGATATGAAAATAAGCTACGATGAAAGTCTGAAATATTATACAGCACCAATGTTTTTTAATGAAGATTACTCCAAGCTTCCGTCCGGATTATTACAGTTTACCGTAACAGCTTTCTTCGACAGAGGGAGCCTTGGTTCAAAGTAGTTTTATAACAAGGAGGATTATCAGTGAAAGTCTCAATAATTACAATTCTAATATTCGCTCTGCTGATATGTATATATAATAACTCTATGGCTTTTGTTTCAAAACCTATAGATACAATTCCCGGAGTTAAGTTGCCTACTCCAAATCCTGATGTACCGACTCTTGCACCAAGACCTACTATAAAATCACATAATAAACATATAACACCTCTTTATATGATAACTACTCCGACAGTAAACCCGACCCCTCTGTTTCAGGAAATAAAAGATGAAACATCTGACTTACAGGATAATAAGCAGAGCTCTTCTACTATAAAGATAATATTGTTTTTAATGGGTACTGTTTTAATAGCCGGAGGACTGATATTCTTCTATAAGACGAAAGGATAATTTATTCATTATGATATTAAAGAAAAAAAAAGGTTTTACCCTTCTCGAAATGATGATATCCATAGGAATTATAATTCTTCTTACTGCTATCTCTGTAGTAGGATACAGAAGATATCAATGGAGTATAGACTTTAGAGGCTCACTGAACTCCTTAACTTCTGACATAAAGCTTGCCCAGCAGGAAGCAATTACAAACAAATATCCTGATGCAAGCGGACCCTTAATTACAAGTTACAGGATAGATTCAACAGGTAAAACCTATACTATCGCTGCATATCATAAAAACGCCGATCCTCCTGTAGCTTTAATAAAAACAGTTGTATTACCGGGTGCAGTAAAAATTGCCAATACAGGGGAAGGTATTCTTGTATTTGATCAACGCGGTGTTCCTATACAATTACCGGCAGATGATGCGGCAAGAGCACTTCCGGTGCCTGCACCAAGTCCTGTAACTATAACACTGCAACAGCCCAATTTGAACATTCAAAAAAATATAGTAATCAACCTGAATGGCGGTATAGTGCAGGAAAAATATTAAGGATTTGTTCAAAAATAACCCTGTTAAAATTTTACTAAAGTAAAAAGTAATTAATGCCTTATTTTATTCACTATACTAAAGAGTTTATTTCTTTACAGTCCCTGAGATTAGAAGGGTTGAAGGTGTTATTATAATTCTCCATCAACCCTTCAATCTTCAAGAGGAAACCAGAAAAGCACATCCAGTCCTGAAGGCAAATTATTTTTTACAGTTATCCCGCCTTTATGAGCTTCAATGATCTCTTTGACTATAGGCAGACCAAGACCTGTACCTACCCTTTCTTTATTCTTCTCCGATCTGAAAAATCTCTCAAATAAATGAGGCAGTTCCTCTTCAGGAACTCCTCCGCCTGTATCACTTATCTTTATAAACAGCCCTCCTTCGGTACTGTAAGCACTTATTCTGACAGAACCTCCGGCAGGAGTATATTTAATGGCATTATCTATAAGATTTA
>CALARM010000551.1 GCA_937888925.1 uncultured Synergistia bacterium
ATAAAGATTTCCTCATATCTGATGAGAAATATCTTGATGATTTAATTTTCTCCTCATCTTCTGAAATCAAACAGATTATATCGGAAGAAAACTGGTTTTTCTGGAATGAAAAGAATAAGATAGAAGAAGCACTGCTAGAAGATCCTTATAATATTGACATGAATTTTAAGGCTCATGCCTTTGATATTGCTATGGTAAACAGGCTCTGCATATTAAAAGTTCTGTATAACCCCGGCTCTTCCATATTAAATGTCAATCATGCCTTCAGACTTTCTTCACGGGAAATTATGGTACAGGAACTTATAAAACCTCTGAACAGGAAAGTTATTGAAGAAATGGGATTACCTCTTAATTTCTTCGGGAGAAACACCGTATCACCCTGTGCAAAAGAAGCAGGACATATGAATTGTATATGTGTTCAGGAACATGATCAGTCTCTCTATTACTGGCTTAAAGCCAGAGAAGAAGGTTTCCTTTCTTCTTCTCATATATTAATCCATATTGATGCACACAGTGATATGACTCTCATATCACCGGAAGACCTTGAAGTGTTAAAAAATATAACAGAGAGTGATGAATTGAAAAATTATATAGCTTCCTTTTATTCTGATGGTAACAATCTTATAACCCCCGTCAATCTTACATCTTTTATTCATTATGCTGTTTCCTGCGGTCTTGTAAGGGAAATATTCTGGGTTTATCCCGATCCTGATTATTGTAAATACAGACTTCCTGCGAATATGGAGCGTGCTTTTCTTCTTGATATAGAAGGTGCAGAGAATTTCTCTCTTCAGAACGGCCATATAATATGTCAGTGGGAAGGTATTAACGTGCATATAATAAGACTGTCGGAACTTCCTGTTTTTACGGAAGACGTAATACTTGATATTGATATGGATTTTTTCCTGAATGAGGCATCTGCTGATGGTCTATCAGGATGCAGGGGCTATAGAATAAGAAACAGGGAAGATATAAACTTATGGCAGAAACTGGTAACTCATAAGTTGAAAATTGGTAATTTGAAACCATGGATAACTCCTGATACATTTACATACGTAATAAAATCAAAACATATTTTCTCTCCTGTTACTACTTTATGTTTATCTCCTTTTTTTATGCCTGAAGAATGGCATTTTTTAATCCATATACTGATAAAAGAATTATCTGCGGCGCGATAAGAAAAAGTATTTTTTAAAGAAGGATTTTTAAGAGGATTTTTTTAAAAAAAAACGAATTATCACTCTACATTATTTTTAATCTATTCAGGAAGAGGTGGTTTTATGGATCGAATGATTCCAAAAGAATTCAGAGAAAAATTTGCACAGGCTAAAGAAGAACTTACTCGTTCACCACAGGTAAATGAATTAATTAAGATTTGTAAAGAAGTAGAGGAGGGTAAAGCAGAAGCAGAGGTATTAAAAGGACAGTTAGATGTCCTTTATGATGTCCATGAAGCCCTTGTTGTTGCATATGAAGCTCTTGCCCCGACACAGCCCAGAACTGAAGTCTTTGCAGAAAAAGGTAAAAAAATGAAAGCTGCTTTCGATGAATTAAAAGAAGGTCTGGATGATATTTCCCTTTATCTGGAAGACCAGGATATTGAACATATACATGCCGGTCTGGATTTAGTAAAGAAAGCAATAGATACAATAACCGAAGCCTCTGACGCTCTGAAAAAAGATGAAGAATCTGTTGAAATTTTATCTCATTCCCCTCCTGTAAATGAATTGCTCAGAATAGGAAGAGGTTTTCTGGCAGGAGATTATCAGAAAGTCGATGTCTTAAGAAGATATGAAGTAGTAGAATCATTATATGCAGAGACTTCTTCTAATATAGAAAAAATAAGTCAGATGCCACCTGATACAAAGGCCATGGAAGAACAGCTTCCTCTCATAAAGGAAGCCCTTAAAATGTTCAGAGAAGGCCTTGATGATCTGAAGGAATATTTTGCCACTACTGATAAAAAGCCGGAAAAAGAAGGAGAAGAAGAAGAAGAAGGAGGAGGAGAAGAAGAACTTAACCTGGAGGAATTGCTTAAAGGCGGACTTGACCATGTTCAGGAAGCTTCAAAGAGGATTTATGAAGCACAGCTTGCCATAAAAGAAGGCATAGATAAAGCTATGGAAGAAGATACAAAGAAAACCGAATGGCAGGCAAAATTTATGGGTAAAACTCCCGGTGGACCCGATGTTGGCGGAGGTCTTGATATTAAAGTAGGAGAAACTCCTGCTGCACCTCCTCCTGAAGAAGAATTACCGAAACTTCTTGTCCCACCGAACTATAAAAAAGTATATGATGCTGCATGGGCTGTTTCCAAGGATGAAATAACAGGAGACGAATTCCTTAAAACAGTGGAGTGGCTTGCAGGAACTGTAAAGAAAAATATGGCAGATCTGCCAAAACTTGTAAAACCTGAAAATCTTTCTGAAGAAGAAGAAAAGCTTTTTGATGACAGTAAAAAGAGCCTGGTAGACGGTATGGAAAATACCATTGCCGGACTTGATGAGCTGAAAAAATATCTTGATGATAAAGATGTTTCTCATCTGGAATCAGGTCTGAATACTATTATGGTAGCAGGAGATATGCTGTATAAGATTCAGGTAATAGGTGATGAAGTGTCAAAGAAAATGCAGGAAGCCAAAAAGAAAAAGTAATTTAGAGCTATCAGCTATCAGCTATCAGCTATCAGCTGAATAGAGTAATTTTTGAAACAGGAGCGATCCC
>CALARM010000552.1 GCA_937888925.1 uncultured Synergistia bacterium
CCAGAATTCTTGATGCCATTTCTCCGTCAAGTTCATAATGGCTTTCCTGTTTTATACCTTTCAGGTCTATTAAAACCATATGGGTATCCGTACCGCCGTATGCAAGTTTAAAGCCCAGTTCTTTAAATGCTTCGCCGAGTGCAAGGGCATTTTCTTTTATTCTTTTTTGAAGTTCTCTGAACTGTTCTGTTCCTGCAAGTTTAAAGGCCACAGCTTTTGCTGCAATATTATTTATATGAGGGCCTCCCTGTTCGCCCGGGAATACAGCATTATTTATCTTTTTTGCGATTTCTCTGTTTGTTGAGAGTATGACTGCGCCGCGGGGGCCGCACATGGTTTTATGGGTAGTAAATGTTATGATATCTGCAAAGCCTACTGGGTTATTACACTGTCCTGCTACAATAAGTCCTGCAATATGGGCTATGTCTGCCATAAGAAGAGCCCCTGTTTTCTTTGCAATTTCTCTGAATTTTGCCCAGTCTATGTCCCAGGGATAGGCACTGTACCCTGCTATTATGATTTTAGGTTTATTTTGTATTGCTAATTTCTCTATTGAATCAAAATTTAAAATCCCTGTTTTACTGTCTACACCGTAATGGACTACATTATATCTTTTTCCAGATCTGTTTACAGGGCTTCCATGGGTAAGATGGCCTCCGTGGCTCAGGTTCATACCCATAATGGTATCACCGGGGTTAATGAAAGCTTCATATACTGCATTGTTTGCAGCGGCTCCCGACAGGGATTGGACATTTGTAAATATTTTCTCCGAAGAGATTTCTTTTGTTTCAAAGAGTTTTGCCAGGCGCAACATAGCAAGGGCTTCGACAAAATCTACATAGTCACAGCCTTTATAATAACGTCTGTCGTAAAATCTCTGAAAGAGCGGAATTTCTCTTCTGTATTCAGAGAGTTCCTCTTTTTCTTCTGTCGTCATACGCAGTGAAGGATAACCTTCTGCATAGATATTTGTGAAATTTGAAGCAAGTGTTTCCTTTACTGCTTCAGGGCATAGGCTTTCAGAGGCAATCATAATGATTTTCCTCTCCTGCCTTTCATTTTCTAATTGAGTAAGGAATTTAACATCAGGGTCAATATAGGATAGTTCTTCTTTAAAAATAAACCGGGACATGTAATGGATTACTCCTTTCGATAATTTAGATTATATTTCATAAAATAACTTCAGGATAAAGTGTATGAGAATCGTGACGCGTGACGCGTGACGCGTGACGCGAGGACAGATTTTCATTTCTGTGAAGTCAGTCATGGATCTTTGTATGAAAATCTTATATTAAATATCTTTTCGAAATTATAATAGAAAGTCCTTCCGAAATATAGAAAAGGTTGTATTTTTTATTTGGGTTAAATGCCGTAGTATGATATAATTATCTGATATAGTTACTGAAGGGTGATTTGTGAGTCGTGAGTAGTAAAGACAATCTTCCACTCACGTCTCACGTCTCACGACTCACTATAAATATTCAGGAGGTGAATTATTTGATTCGTAAAGAAGATTCTATAGGCATATTATGTCGCTATGACAGTACTTTTGATTTATGTCTGGAAGCAATAAAAAAAATTCAGGGCTCTACTATAAGTAAAGAAGATAGGTCTGCCGGCATAGTTGAAGCAAAAACCGGTATTACTTTCACAAGTCTCGGAGATATAATAACAATTAAATTAATTAAAATTAACGAAGATAGGACAAAAGTAGATGTTTCAAGCTGCACTGCTGCAAGTACGGTATTGTTTGATTATGGTAAAAATCAGAAAAATGTGGATACGATAATCTCCTTTTTAAAACCATATGGGACAGAAGCATTACATGGGGCTACCATGCCTTCTGTTCATGGGGGCAGTATGCCTGCTACACCGGTAATCATTAAGGAAAGAGAAGTCCTTATACGCTGTTCCTATTGTGCAAGTCTCAATGAACAGGGACTTACTACCTGTAAATCCTGCGGAGGAAGCCTGTGAGTTATTTCAGTGAGCAGTGAATGGAGCTTATTATCAGCTTCTGCCTGCCAGGCAGAAGCTTTTTATGAATACCCTTTTAACTGTGACGGTACTAATTACCGACAGCGTTAAATACTCCACTAAATACAATCGCCCGGCTTTGCCTGTCTGGCGCTCTTACGGAAAAATCTAAACTGGAACATCCAGGTTTGATAGAGCTTGCATCATGCCACATTGCCTTATATGCGATTAAAATACACCTGTTCTACCGTGATATTTTTCCTCCAGAGCACCAGACAGGCAAAGCCTTATGATTGATAGCCTGATTTTATAGCGCTATGGGAAGACATTAATTACAAAATATCTGGTGCCATATTTACCGATGGCACCACCTGGTGTTTTTTTCCCTGACTCTTAAGGAATAAATAAATCCTCATCAAGTCCATCATTTATTGAAGTCTCTTTTAAAATTATATAGCAGGTCATTTTCCCGTTTTCATATTTCTCTATCCTGAGAGGCATCCATCGTCCGTCTTTAAGTTGCCATGGATTCTTATAAAGAGTGGTTTTTACCGTTTCTTTTTCTCCTTCTGTTACTCTGTATTCTTCTTTAAGAGGTATAAATCTTTCCCTGTCTATCCATACAGTCAATATCTTTGCCTCCGGGTCCTGTTCATTCGTTATATTTATGACATATACGTCTCTGTCGGAAAATTGTTCTGCCGAAACAAGGGTATAGTTTCTGTATTGATCCTGTGGCTGAATATC
>CALARM010000553.1 GCA_937888925.1 uncultured Synergistia bacterium
GTAACCTGGGAGAACCTGATAAGATAGCAACAGGTATAGCTACTGCCTTTATTGCGACCTTCTACGGCGTGTCCTTTGCCAATCTCATATTTTTGCCCCTTGCTGCCAAACTCAAAGCAAGACGGGAAGAAGCATTGGTGATTAAAGAAATGATCCTGGCAGGAGTTCTCTCTATCGGTTCAGGAGATTCATCTCTTATAGTTATGGAAAAATTATGCACTTATTTAAATGAAGAAGACAGAGCCCGTCTGATGGCAAAGAAGAATTACTGACCTGTGACAAAAGGACTATGCAGTAAATATAATCTCTAAGTCTCTTTTCACCGGGAAATAGACAAAAAGACCGGTATAAAAATAATGTAGAAGATGTTATCATGAGAAAGGAGAAGAATTTATAATGTCAGGAGAGTGTATTTTGAAGCGTAAAAAAAGACATTCAGAAGAAGAAAGTGAAGACAGATGGCTTATAACTTATGCTGACATGATAACACTTCTAATGGTTTTTTTTGTTGTAATGTATGCAATTGCGGAAGTAAAGGCGTCAAAGCTTAACCCCATATCATTTGCCCTCCAGAGAAATTTTACGACTGAACCCGGTATTATTCCGGGAGGAGCATCAGAAGGAAAATATACAGGCATTACAGAAATAATAATGCAGGATGAACGTGCTGATAAAATGTATGAAGAAGAAAAAAGAGAAGATGTAAATCCTCTTCTGAACGATCTGGGGGAACTTCTTTCAAGTCAGTTAAAGAAGGAAAAACTCGGCAGGGCTATAAATATAGAAGTAAATGAAAATGAACTTACTATCAGTCTTAATACAGGGAAAGGCTTTTTTGCCATAGGCAGTGCCGACATTAAAACCGACACGGCTCAGGTGCTAAATACTATTTCCGGTCTCTGTAAAGACTTACCCGATAAGGCAACCATAAGGGTAGAAGGATATACATGTAATTTACCGATACAATCGGGGAACTATCCTTCAAACTGGGAATTGTCTACTGCCAGAGCAACAAATGTGGCAAGATATCTTATAGAAAAAGGACATATAGATCCCTGGAGAGTTTCTGCCGCCGGTTATGGAGAATACAGGCCCAAAGTGCCGAATAACTCCGAATATAACAGATCTATTAACAGAAGAGTAGATATAACCATTATGGTTAATAAATCAGCAACTAACGGAAAGGTTTCAGTCAGTGAGCAGTGACCAGTGACCAGCAAAATCAGTTTATCCTTAACGTTTAACTATTGACTTTAAACTTAAAATTTATTATGTCTGACAACCGGTCACTGATGACTGATTGCTGATTAAGGAGGAAAAAGATTGAACAGATCAGAACTCATCTCTTCAGAGAAAGAAAGTATATCTATTCTGGATGAAGCTTTTGTGCAATCACTGGAGATAGTCCTTTCTTCACTGTCTGAAGAACCTATAAATATAGCCCCCAAAGATTTAAATTTAAAGATAGATGACGCTTTTACCGAACAGTGTTTATCAATAAAAACAGAATATATAGAAGGCTTTTCCGGTTATGACAGAATGTTATTTAAATTAAAAGATGCCATTCCTTTTACCCAGCTGGCAATGGGAGAGAAAATAGATGTTTCCGTTGTAGATTTAGATGATCTTCATCAGAGTGTATTCAGTGAAATAGCAAGTCAGGTAGTGAGCTCTACTATTACTACCATATCAGGTAAAATAAATAAAAAGATAAACTTTTCCTTTCCTGAGATTTCAGTAATAACTATGCCGGGAAATTTGCCTGAGACAAAAGACGCAGCAATAGAACTTTATTTCAGTCTCTCAGTCGGAAGTTTAATAGACAGTTATTTCCTATATCAAATACCAAAGAACTGGATTAATTATCTTTCAGGCAAAAGTGACGAAGTGGCTCCCGAACCGCATCCTGTATCACAGCCAGAAAGATTTATTCCAGAAATGCCTCCATTACAGGAAGAAAAAGTTACTGTAAAACAGGGTACAGCCCTGCCAGGCTATAGCTTCGAAGAACCTCCTTTACCACAGCAGAAATCTTATCAGGCAGAAATACCATATCAGATCCAGGGTAAACAGGAACAGGAAACGGTTGTTAAACCTGCCAAATTCTCTCAATTAATACCTTCAAGAGAAAGAGGACCTTCCAATTCTATTGATCTATTCCTTGATGTACCCATGAAACTTACTGCAGTCCTGGGAAGGGCTGTCCTCTATTTAAAAGATGTTCTGGATATGGGAAGCGGTTCTGTTTTTGAACTGGACAGACTTGCCGGTGAACCAATAGATCTTATGGTAAATAATAAACTTGTTGCCAGAGGAGAAGTAGTTGTAATAGACGAAAAATTCGGCGTAAGGGTTACAGAAACACTTGAAGAAATACAGAGAAAAGGAAGAACGTAGGGGCGTGAAGAGTGAAGAGTAGGGGCGAACCACTGTGTTCGCCCGGTAAAGGGTGAGGGAAATTTGGACACGATAAACGGATGATAATGTGTAAAAAAGAGGGATATAATATGGAGAATATACAGATTAATAAAATATTTTTCTTATTCTTTTTTTCAGGTCTCTCTTCTGTCGCCCTGGGAGACTCCTATACTCCGCCTCCCAGTTCGTCCCTTTCCCTCGTGAGAGTGATATTTTCCCTTTTAATAGTATTCGTTATTTTTTACATTATTGTATTTTTCTTAAAATTTATTTTTGTCAGAAAAGGGCTTATATTCAATAAAAAAGGTTTAAAACTGTTAAATATTTTACATGCCGGGCCTAACCTTTCCCTCTATCTTGTTGAATCAGGAGAAAAAACCCTTCTTATAGCAGCCAATGCCAATCATATAACACTTGTACAGGAAAGACAGAAAACAGAAGAAGAATTAACTGACACAGAAAATACTTCTACAGAACCTTCCTTTAAAGATTTCTTAAGTAAACTCGGATTTAACAGGGGGGATAAAAAATGAAATTTTCAACATATTTCAAAAAAGACAAAACTTCACACTCTATCCTTCGCATCAGGGCGTTTAATAAAACGCCACTGCTCACCCGGCACCCGGCACCCGGCACCAGATCTTCTCTCTTCACATCTCACTTCTCACGTCTCACGTCTCACGTTTCAACCTTCACCATCCTCATATTCCTGTTCTTATTCATTTTTTTGACTGTCGATCATTCTTTTTCTGCCTCAGTTCCTCTTCCGAGCATTAAAATAGGTATAGAAAAATCCGACAGACCGGAAGACGTATCACTCAGTTTGCAGATACTGATCTTTATGACAGTTATCTCACTGGCACCGACAATACTTATTATGTTAACATCCTTTACAAGAACCGTTGTAGTCCTGTCCTTTACCCGTAATGCTCTCGGAACACAGCAGACTC
>CALARM010000554.1 GCA_937888925.1 uncultured Synergistia bacterium
GTTTCCTCATGATATGTTTCCTGGAATAACTGATATGTTCCTATATTACATTTATTTAATTCTCTGAATTCTTCTACTGACAGAGGTGCTATATTTACATTAATCCTTCTTATATTACCTCTGTCGCTTTTTACTGAATAAACTGTTTCTATTGATTTGAAAATATAAGACAGTCCTTCATGAGTATAGGATTCTCCTGCTACAAGAAGAACTCTTTTATGTCCCTGTGAAAGAAGAACTTCTACTTCTTCTCTGATTTCATCCTGGTTTAGAGCTTTTCTTATGAGATCCGGATTTGCTTTTCGAAAAGCACAGTAAAGACACTCGTTATTACATAGATTTGATATGTAAAGAGGTGCAAAAAGAACGAGTCTGTTCCCGTAGATTTCTTTTTTTATCCATACTGCTGTTTTATAGATCTGATCCAGTAAATGTTCGTCTGTAACCTTTAAAAGAGTAATTACATCATTATAATCTATGCCTTTTAATTCTTTAGCTTTTGCAAGAATCTCAGAAATTTTTGCCGGTGAAATATCAATTTCTTTCTCGATTTCTTCAAAGATTTTTTTATTGTCTATAATGTTATTCATTAATTTACCTTCTTTCTCAATTTATATAAGAATCGCAATGCGTGACGCGTGACGGGAGGAACGGTCTCTCATTCTTCGTTGTGACCGAACCGGTCATTGTTGTTAGTAAAAGTGAAAAGTAGTTAATATCTCATTTTATTTACTATTCACTTTTTATACGTTTCTTAAAATGAACGGCATCTCCCGGTTCGTCAAAAGCTATTTCATCACCTGTGCTTCTTACCCTTTTTTCTATACAGGCTTTACATTCACCTGCCATTTCCTCAAGACATGGTTTATTATCATAAAGCTGATAGCTTTTTCTGTATTTTACCGGTGTAATATTTGGCATTATTACATTGGCACCGCATTTGAGTCCCATTTCTCTGCCGAGAGGGTTTATTGCCTGAAGGGCAGTTGTTGCAGCAATATTTACATCCTGAAGATATATCCTTGATAGGGCTATCATTTTTAATGATAATTGAAATCTTCGGTTAATTTCTGCATCAGTATTTAATGCTACAAGAGGTGTGTCTTTATGTGGGAGATATGGCCCCATACCTATCATGTCAATATCCATATCTTTAAAGAAGTGTATATCTTCCAGGAGATCTTCTTCTGTCTGTCCGGGAAGTCCTATCATTACACCTGTCCCTGTCTGATAACCTGTTTTCTTTAAATTCCGGAGACATTCTATCCTTTCCTTAAGACTGTAGCCTTCAGGGTGAATTTCTCTGTAAATTTTTTCGCTTGTTGTTTCTATTCTGAGCAAATATCTGTTTGCTCCCGAATTAAACCATTTTTTGTATGTCTCACAGGTCTGCTCACCTGTACAGAGGACAATTCTCAATTTACCTTCCGTTTCTTTATTTATTCTTCTCACAACATTGCTGACAAAATCGATAAATTCTATGTCATTTCTTTCTCCTGATTGAAGCACAACAGAACCGTATTTATTGTTCCATGCCCAGAGAGCACATTCCGTTATCTCTTCCTCTGTCATCATATATCTGTCTGATTTGCTATCCCGTCTTATACCGCAATAGTAACAGTTTCTGGCACAGATATTGCTAAATTCTATAAGACCTCTCAAAAAAACCCTGTTACCGGTATATTTTAATTTTACTTCATAGGCTATTTTATAGAGTTTTTCCAGCTCTTTTTCATCTGTAACCTTCATCCAGTAAAGCAAATCTCTTCTGTCAAATGTTTTCATAAATTCACCCTTTACTTCAGAGCAGTTTCTTAAACTGCCTATCACCATTCACTCTTCTACCTGTAAATATTCTCACCTTATAGCCTGTTACCTTCTATTTCCTATAGATTTTTTAAGGTTCTATAGATATTTATCATTTCATATTGACATTTTATCTATTAAATCATATATTAAAAAAAGCTTATTGTAGAGATGGAGAGCCCTGTTACGTATGAGTTCAAGAAGACTGAATATTATGGCCAATATATTAATTTTTATTGTTATAGCGGTTCTTTTTATCTGGCTTCTTTCTTATATAAAACGGGTAGTCTTTATGATAATTGCTTCTATTTTCCTGGCCTATCTTTTGAAACCTCCCGTAGATTTTCTCTGTCTTTACGGTTTAAATATCAGAAAATGGGGCAAAAAATGTGAAACTAAAGGATTACCGAGAACTTTAGCAATACTTATAATTTATATTATTTTAATATTTATAATAATATTCTTTTTATCTTTTGCTCTTCCTAAAATAAATTATGAAGCGGTAAAATTTATCAACAACTTTCCCGGTATAATTGCATCCCTTCAGAAGAATATAGAAGCATTGAATAAATGGATGAAACCACGGATTTCCCAGGAAATACAGGATTATATCAATCAGAGTCTTCTTAAAAGCCTGGAAGAACTGGCCAATTCTCTGATGAACCTGGCAAAACAGAGTTTTACTTTTATAGGAGCCATATTTTCCACTCTTGCCACTATGTTTATAGTGCCTCTTCTTGCATTTTTATTTCTAAAGGATTCCGATGTATATAGAGACTGGTTTTTATCCATATTTCCTCTGGAATGGAGAAAGGAATTACAGGAAATTTTAAATAAAATAGACGACGGTCTGGGAGGATTTATAAGAGGGCAAATACTTGTATGTATATGTATAGGAATATCTATAATTATTGCTCTTTATGCGTGGCATATAGATTATGCTCTTTTAATAGGAACTGTAGCAGGAATACTCAATATAATACCATTTGCAGGCCCCATTCTCGGCTCTATTCCTGCTATGCTTCTGGCTCTGGCCAAATCTCCTCTCACTGCTCTTGGAGTTCTTGTAACATTTCTTGCAATTCATGAAATAGAAAAACAGCTTATATCTCCTACACTGGTAGGGCACAGTGTAGGTCTTCCCACACTGATTGTACTTATTTCAATTCTGGCAGGTCTGGAACTTCTCGGTGTAATAGGATTACTTGTCGCAGTTCCTACTGCTATAGCTCTGAAGGTAATTCTCAGTCATATTCATCAGCGATGGTCTCAGACATGGCCTGAA
>CALARM010000555.1 GCA_937888925.1 uncultured Synergistia bacterium
AAAATTATATATTTTTATATGTTGTTTTATGGATTCGAGGACTTATTATTATACACATATCAGTATCTAAAATATACTGCAACTTCATAATGACTCCTTATTAAATTCTGTATTTGAATTAATGCGTGCAGAATAAATGTCTGCAATGATTTCTTCTGAATTTCGAGTATCTTCCCAGCCTCCACATTTTTCCAGAAAATCCCTGGTTAAATCTTTAGTAACACCTTCTTCCTTCCATATCTCTTCAAAAACTACTTTTAACTCGACAATATCAATGGTAAGTTTGTCCAGACGTTTGATTATCTCTTCACGGGTAATCATAACATCCACCTCCTTATTTACCTTCCTTATATATAATACCAATTTTACATTGAATTTAAAAGAGTTTATAAAAATAATAATTATAATCAATTATAACAACCAGCTTTTATTTTACACTACTCTTATAGGAAACAAACATAGACATTTCCAACCCTACATGCTAAAATTAAAAAGAGAGATAGTGAGCTTAAAGGAGTATTTTTTGTGCAGAAAAAAGACTCTGGTAGAAAACAAAGAAAAAAAGAAGAACCTTATCAGAAATATGACAGAGCATTTCAATCGATTTTTGAGGAATTCCGGGAAGATATTGGAATGATGAGCTTATGAAGAAAATAAAGGAACTTTCTGAAGAAAATGAAAGTATAAATAAATTCTTTGATGATGAATTTCTTGGGAAAATCCTTGAAAAAAAAGACGATAAATTTCTTGGAAAAATCCTGAAAGAAAGAGATGAAGAAAGTATAGCACGTATGTTTGATGATGAAATGCTCGCTAAATTAATAAAGAAAAAAGGTAAGGCTTTTATAGATACGATACTGAAAGAACTGGAAAACAGTTAAAAGGATGAGGCGAACAGTCTCCTTCGTTTTTAATCACCTGACGGATAAATAGAGTCTGAATCACGGATTGACACGGATTATGGGATGACACGGATTTATTTTGACCAAATAAATCAGTCTCATCAGTGTAATCAGATTAAGTCGGGTAAAGGCGAATTATTACTAATTCACCTTCCCCTAAGTACCGTAACAGGTAAAAGGGTACCCATAAAAAGCTTCTGCCTGGCAGGCTCTTACGAAGAAAAATTAGTTTTTTCTATAATATTCTTTTGTTAAGCATAACAATCATTTAGATAGCTTCGTGTCGCACTCCGTGATTCTGACACTTAATAATATCTCCTCACAGGGCGGAAACCGCGATCGTTATAGCGGTCATAAGGATTGAGGTTGTAAGCACGTCCTGCCAGAGTTCCATCCGCCGCCACGCATGGCCCGGTTAGTATCTGAAGTAGCACCAACAGGATTAGAATAGCTGCCTGATGGATAAAAACCGCCTTTAACAGCAACAGCATCCAGCTTTTTAAATGCGGAGCAGGTAACGGAAGTTTTACAATGATTTATGACGGATATTTCCGCCTCTGTTCTTCCCTCTGTCATAAAGACTGTATATATGATCTCAGAAAGGGAAATCTTACATACGGATGGAATAATTCTGTGCCGGAAGTAAGAAATATGGCAGGAAAGTCGGAAGAATATCTCAATAAATGCAATAAATGTCCTCTTATAAAAAGAAAATATGCTTATTTAAACTTATCTAATTTATCCAGAAGCAATGGCATTAAATTTATTGCCACCACTCCACATAACACAAGAATTATATTTATTATAAAAAGAACAACCCATATTGCATTTATTACTATACCAATTATAGCTACATCGTTGCCTTTCTGTGTTCCTCCGCTTCTGGAAATCTGAATTTTCCCTATTATGCCAAGTAATAGCCCCACCAGACTTATCAAAGGGAAAACTATATAACATATAGGACCGACCAGAGGTATTACGAATGAACCGCAACAGATGAATATATTAAAAACACCAAGAACAAGGCTGATAGAAGCCAGATTATTGGTAGGTTGCCCTGCTTTTGAAGAATCTGAAAAATTATTACCTGAAGAATCTGAAAAGGTATTATCTGAAGGCGGAGGTGTTTTTGCTTCTTCCTGATGAGACATCTTTTCTCCACCTGTCATATCAGACTTATCTATTTTTTTATAAGATGAGGCAGAGTCTACTTTTATTGTCTCTTCTTCCATCTGACATTCAAGATTTTCACCGCATGACACACAGAATATACAGTCATCTGCATTCTCATGACCACATTTCTGACAGAACATAATAGGCCCTCCTTCCGTCGGGAACTGATCTTATTATAAACTATTTAACATTTTTTTCAAGATATGGGTATATATTTAATCCATTTGGGATTTAAATTGGCAAGACTTATAAAATAGGTAGGCTTAAGGCTGCCGGGAGTTAATGACAGACCTGCTTCTTCAGGGGTAAGATCACGTTTTTTATGATTACATTC
>CALARM010000556.1 GCA_937888925.1 uncultured Synergistia bacterium
GCCTGCCAGGCAGAAGCTTTTTATGGATACCCTTTTACCTGTTACGGTACTAAGGTTGATAGATAAATGGTATTACCCGGATTCATAAAAACCTTCATGTAAAAATTTCAATAACATTTCAGAAGCTTTCTTATGAAGAGTTTCATTTTCATTGCCACACTTGGGGGAATATATGCAGGCAGGACATCCTTCTTCACAGGGACAATCTCTTACAAGCTCAAATGTCATTTTCAGTATTTCATGGCTTAATTGAAAAGCTTTTTCCGAAAGACCTATACCTCCTTCAAATCCGTCGTAAATAAAAATTGTAGCCTCACCTGTATCGGCATGCCACGGAGTTGAAAGGCCGCCAATGTCCCACCTGTCACACATAACATGAAAGGGCATTACGCCTATCATGGCATGTTCTGCTCCGTGAAGACCTCCCTCTAAATCACATATTTTTCCTTTTATCTGCTCCGGCATAATAAACCATAGAGACATGGTTTTAAAGAGCAACGGAGGAAGTTCCAGAGGAACTATACGTGCCATTGAATCATATTTTTTTATTTTATACCCCCTGTAATATTCTTTTACCTCTACTTCTCCGAAGAATATTTCAAAATTTCCTGATTTTTTTCTGTTAATCTCCCTTAAAATTTTCAAATCCACTTCTTTTATTACTTCGGTATGATAATCGACATCATTCTTTTTAACATAAATGTGACATTTTTCCAGATCCATTTTATTTACTTTATAAGTTTCTCCCTGATGAAGCAGTACCGCTCCTTCATGGCCTTCCCTGTATGCCTGGGCTCTATCCATAGTTTCAAGGAGTTTTCCGTCACAGAAAACTTTAAAGACAGTAGAAGAAATACTGTTTAAACTGACATTTTCTACAGGTCTTATCTTCCCGCTGTAAACCAGGCCATAAGACATTTTTCTCAGTAATTTCCTGTGTTCCAGGTCTTTTAAAAAATCATTTAATTTATCACCGAAATATAACGTATCTTTCAGAGGAGAAAGAGGTAATTCAGAGGAAGCGCATAAGATATGACCTTCTATTATATATGGATTTTCCAGATCTATTATGGCATGTTCATGAGGCTTATCAAAAAAACAGTCAGGATGTTTCATAAAATACTGATCCAGAGGATTCTGAAATGCTACAAGAGTAACAGCAGATGTATCTGTTCCTCTTCCTGCTCTTCCAGCCTGCTGCCATATAGATATGATTGTACCGGGATAACCTGATATGACAGCACAGTCAAGGGTTCCTATATCTATACCCAGTTCCAGGGCATTTGTAGATATTACTCCCTTCAATTCACCTGATTTCAGTCTGTTTTCTATTTTTCTTCTTTCCTCAGGAAGGTAACCTGCTCTATAGGCGGTAACAGAGTCAGAAAGATTTCGGCCGGTTCCGTCTGTTTTTATCCAGTGAGCAATCAATTCGGCCATTTTCCTTGAAATGGTAAAACAGATAGTCTGAAGATTATGTTCAAGAAAAAAAAGGCACATATGTTCTGTTTCTCTATGAACAGAAAGGGTGTCTGTTCCATCAACATAGGGATTGTAAAAAATGAAATATTTCTTACCTTTAGGAGACCCGTCACTGTCTATTAATTCAAAAGGGAGTCCTGTCAGTTTCTCAGCAAATTCAATGGGATTCGCAAGAGTGGCAGTAGAAAGAATAAACCGTGGATTTGAACCGTAATATCTACAGATTCGCCTGAGTCTTCTCAGAAGGTATGCCATATTACTTCCCATAACACCCCTGTATTGATGTGCTTCATCAATGACAACAAAATCAAGGTTCTTATAAAAATTCCTCCATTTACTGTGCCAGGGAAGAATATGATGAAGTTCGTAGGGATTGCTTATTATAAGGCGGGAGTGTTCTCTTATATAAGGTCTTATATCACGGGGTGTATCTCCGTCATAAACCTCTGCATGCAAATTTATGCCGGTTATTGCCTGTATCTCTCTTATTACTTTCAGTTGATCATGAGAAAGAGCTTTTGCAGGGTATAGATAAAGGGCTCTTGCCTCTCTGTCATGAAGCAATTGTTCAAAAACAGGTATGTTAAAAGCAAGGGTTTTGCCGGAAGCAGTCGGAGTTGTAACTACAATATTTTTACCTGAAGAAAGAGTGTTTATGGCATCACTCTGATGCCGGTAAAGTTTAAT
>CALARM010000557.1 GCA_937888925.1 uncultured Synergistia bacterium
CCCGTAATATAGAAGCAAGAAAACTTGGTATGGCAGCTTTTAATATTGAGGTGAAGGCGAAGGAAAACAGGATAAAAGAAATTAATACTTTTGAACTGGACGAAGAGTTTAATAGATTGAAAAATACAGCGGAAAATTTACTGGCCGGAAATAAAATCACTTAATAAAACAGCAGGGTGTTTAACATTAATGCCTGTTCCGTCAACAATCTGAACTTTACATGTTCCACAATCGGTTAATACAAGTGAAGCGCTGCTTTCTTTTATAGCTTTAAATAAAGAAGACCCGATTTCAAGGGATAGATTATGTTTTTCTTTCTTAAATCCGTAGGTACCTGCTATACCGCAGCAGAAGCTATCTTCCACGGTTAAATCCTCCACTGCAAAATCTCTTAAAATATTTGCTGCCGGTATGCCTGCTCCCTGGGCTTTCAAATGACATGGCACATGGTAGAAAGCTTTTTCTATTTTCTTTTTCTTTCCGTCAAAAGGAAGGGGGCCTTCTTCTTCGAGTAATTCAAAGAGATCCCATACGTTTTTTGCAAGTTTTTCACAGTCTTCATCTGCCAGAAGATCTTTATATTCCTGTTTTAATGCAAGGCCGCAGCTTGAACATGTTGTAATTACTTTGTAACCTTTTTCTATATAGGGAAGGAAGATTTTTATATTTTTCTTTGCCACTTCTTTTGTTTCATTGAAGAGCGCATTTGTTACCATCGGTGTTCCGCAGCAGTCTGCAGGGGCAATTTCCACCTGATAATCGCATGCTTCAAGTATATTTACAGTGGATTGAATGATTTCCGGTTCGTTAAAAGAAGCGAAGCATCCGGGATAATAAAGGGCTTTTTTGTTTTTTTCTTCTTTTTTGATCTTCAAAGTCTGTTTTTTATAGGCAGGGAGATTTCTGTTTGCTATCCCGAAAAGTCCCATGCCGAATTTTGTCAGTGGAAATTGAAGGGCAAAGTTACTGAATCCGGGAATGACTGTTGCCATTTTCCCCCACCATACATTATGGGCCAGGATCCAGTTTCTTAACTGTTCGGAAGGGTGTAAACGGAGTCTTTCTTTGTTTTTGAGGTTGTAATAAGAAGGTTTTACGCCATGAGGGCACGATGCATCACATCTCTTACAGTTCGTGCAGTAAGAAAGGATATTATCTATCTCCAGGACTTCTCCTTCGCCTCTTGCAAGCCTGAGCCTTTCAAGTTCCGGCCCTAACTGTTTCGGCCCCGGGAAAGCAGGATAATTCATTACCACAGGACACTGGGTATGACATATACTGCATTTAAGACAGTGATCAAGATTGTGATTGTTACTCATATTTTTCACCTGCATGCCATTAAGCCGGCTTTATATCCTGTAGAAAGTGCCACGCCGTTCCCGCTTTTTTCAAGGAATGGATCGTATCCGTAAAGGGTTGCTCCTGCAACAAAAAGATTTTCAAATATTACTTTTCCTGAAATATCTAAAGGCTGAAGATTACTGTTTGCCGTAACTCCTGCATAAGATAAAGGCTGGCCTTCGGGATTGAAGAAATCTTCCGTAGATAAATTACCGTGAGATACTACAGGCAGATTAAATACTGCTTCTTTAATTTCCCGGGGATAGACGGAAAGGCCTTCTCCGAGTATACCTCCTGTAGCAAGAATGAAATTTTTTCCTCTGAATTTTTTTATCCTGCCGCTTGCCCCTGTAATACCGACTTCTTCAATATATTTATCACCTTTAAAATAATCCACGCCATTGCCTATAATTATCTCCACACCTTTATTTTTTAAATAGGAGAGCAATGCTTCTCCCAGTCTGTATCCCATAACTGACGGAGGAAGGGTTGGAATTTCAAGTATTTTGCTCTGAAGTTCTTCTTCTATGGATGTGATGATTTCTTTCCATTTTGTTACTCCCATAACTGCAGGGACAAGTATGAGGGTGCCTGAAGAAACGGATTTTAACTGCTTTATGAACAGATCTCTTATGTTTTCCTGTTCCATAAAAAGAGCAATATCATAGCTGTTCAGTTCCCTGTCCATTTTTAATCCGAGCTCTACCCTGAGGAAATCTATTTTTCTGCCAAGATGAAGTTCCAGATTTGACGCACAGTAAGGAGGAAAAAAATCTATCAATTCTTTTATTCCCGTTACTACTATGTTCTGAAAAGTATTTATATCCCTTCCGGCAGTTTCGGGAAAGAGTGTCGTAGGTACAAGAGAACCCACAGCAGTGGGCATAAGCATATTTTTTTCAATAGATCCGCAGTAGGGAAGACCTGTATCGGAACTTACGGAGAGAAAAGCCGAAAAAGCTTCTTTAATCATATCTATACCTGTTATGCTGTAAGGGTGGTGCGGTTTCTCATCTATCAATTTTTCGAGAGACAACAGCGGTGATATAACAGGCTTTTTCTCTGTAACAGGATAATAACCGAGTAAATCTATATACCCGGAAGAAGAATAAAGATTTCCAAGACCTCTCGAAAGTATAACAGTTTTTTTGCCTGATTTTATTACCGACAGAGCAGCAGAACATCCTGCAAGACCTGCTCCTATAATTACTGCGTCATAAACCATTTCGTTACATATTCCCCTGATTTTTTTGTCTATTATATCATAATTTTTCGGTTATTCCTACTGGCCTGAGCGTAAGCATGTAATAAAAATTTTTCCTCCGGTCACGTGTTATGCGTTACTATTCTCATATAAAAGACCTCATAATTCTTTATAATTTGCCTGCCGGCCTAATAAGGTGGCATTAATCTCCTGAATCCGTGAAGGAGGACAATAACAGTAAAGAAAATATTTCTTATAAAAGAACCGACAAAATTCAGTTTTGCCCCGGTATTTTTATTATTTTCAACGAGACTTCTGCCGAGTTCTTCGAGCCATTTTACCGATATGGGCCAGTCCCATATATTGTTAAGCCATTCTTCCGGTATGACTTCTTTCCCTCCTCCGGCACCTGTAATGGCTCCCAGTATTGCTCCCGTAGTATCCGTATCTCCGCCGCATTTCACTATATCCGTGAGACTGGCACGAAAATTTTTTTTGTGTTTGAACCAGCAGTAAAGCACTGCCGGCACTGTATGGTAAATATAACCGCTTATACCTCTCCCCAGTCCCAGAGATTCCGCAAAATCTTCAGTGCTTTTTCCTGTGGAAACAAATTCTACGGCTTTTTTTACCAGCTTCAGCAATTCTTCCCCTTCTTTTCCGATAAGCTGTTCCAGTTCCCTGTAATATTCTTCAGGTGAAGCATCTGAAAGATGAGCGGCAAGGGCAACTGCCAGAGCACCGTATTCTGCTTTCGGATCCCTGTGGGTTATCTGTGTGGATGCCCTTACGAGTTCTTTCATTTTTTCCATGTTTTCACCGTATATAACACCTATAATGGCACTTCTCATTGCAGGGCCGTTCCCTGCAGAGAAAACTCCGCTTTTATCTCCCGGCCAGCCGAGACAAAGTTTTATACAGGCTTTAAGTGTCGCCATACCGATACCGGCAGGGAGAGACATAAACCAGAAACGAAATTTCCATGAGAGATTTTCAGTGAAAGCTTTTACATCGCCATCTGTTTCCAGAAGGGCTTTCGCCACCATGGCGGTATGTTCCGTATCATCCGATACCATGCCTTTATTGAAGAAAAAAGAATGGCCTTTTATTTCACCGTAGATTTTCTTCAGTCTTCTTTTTGAAAGTCCTTCACATGGAAGGCCGATACTGTCACCTGCAGCAGTGCCAAGGAGGCATCCGATTATTTTATCTTTTATATTATCCATAAATTGTTTTTCCTGTTTCTGTAAAATCGTAACGCGTAACGGGTAACGCGTGACGGGAGGATTACGTCTTTTACTGTAACTATACAGCTATAGTCATTACTATGATGTTACAGATGAACAGTTTCCACTCCCTGTACAGCCTATATAACTATACTGTATAGATTTTTTGTATATATAATATAGTTGTATATATTTTAAATCCATACAATTAACTTATTAAAGAGTGAAAAGAGAAAAATAGTTAATGTATTATTATACTCACTACCCACTCCTTAATGATGGATAATTATGAAACTAACAGCCGTAACCGGGTAGTCACAACAAAGAACGAGAATTTGTCTTCCCTTCACTCTTCACGATCCTAATATAAACTATATTTTCATTAATATTATATAAAAAATTTTCCCTGCCACAGGTCTTTTTCTACAAGGTTTTTTTCTATGAGTGACAGGGTTTTCTGTTTGTTCAGAGTCCACTGAGGTTCTACCAGTTCTCCTCTTTTAGGATCTCCTGTAAGTCTCTGTATTACAACCTGTTCCGGGAGAAGTGAGATTGCTTCACAGACAATATTTACATATTCTTCTTCTGTGATTGGTTTATAGATACCTTCATGAAGGAGTTTTTCCATGGGAGTTCCTTTTATTACATAAAGACTGTGAAATTTAACGCCGTCTACCGGGAGTTTTGAAAGTTTTTTCGCTGTTTCCATCATATCGTTATAATCTTCTCCAGGGAGTCCGAATATTATATGAGTACAGACAAGTAAACCTCTTTCTTTTGCCCTGTCCAGAGCAGAGATAAAATCTTCAAAGGTGTGACGGCGATTTATAAGTTCCAGGGTTTTATTGTGTGACGATTGGAGACCTATTTCCAGCCAGACCATATAATTCTTTTTCCTGTAATCTTCCAGAAGGTCAAGTATCTCTTTATTCAGGCAGTCAGGTCTTGTTCCTATGGAAAGTCCAACCACTCGTTCATCTATAAGAGACGAGTCATATAATTTTTTCAATTTTTCTACAGGACCGTAGCTGTTGGAATAGGATTGAAAATAGGCTATAAATTTCCGTGCTTTAAATCTTTTTGAAAGATAATTTATTCCTTCCTCCATCTGTTTTTCGATAGACTTATTTTCCTGCGATGCACCTGTTCCCGAACCGAGATTGTTACAGTATATACAGCCTCCCACACTTTTGGAACCATCCCGGTTAGGACAGGTAAAACCTGCATCAAGAGGTACTTTATGTACCCTGGAGCCGAATTTTTCCTTTAAATAATTATTAAGACTGACGTATCTTTTCGGATTTTTGACTATTTTTCTTCCTCCAGTATTTACCAAATCGAGCATTAATATTTACTAAAAATTTTTCTTTTCACTCTTCACCCTTCACCCTTATAAACATACGAACCATTTACAACCCTATTTTTTCCAGTATTTCTACGAGTTCTTTTATTTCAAATGGTTTTTGTAGAAACCAGTCTGTTTTTCCATCTATATAATCCTCAAAGTCAGCTTTACTTTCATAGCCACTTGTAATTATAATTTTTACTTTATTATTAATAAGGCGTATCTCCTGAAGTGCTTCTATGCCACTCATTTTCGGCATAGTTACATCAAGTATTATGGCACATATTTCTGCTCCATATTTTTTAAATAATTCCAGTCCTTCTTTCCCGTCACCTGCTGTTAGTACCGTAAAGCCCAGCTCTTCAAGTATAGCTTTAGTTACAATACAGATACATTCTTCGTCATCGACTACCAGTATTTTACCTTTCCATTGAGGGAGATTTAATTCACTCTGTTTTTCTGTCTTTTCTTCCGTAATAAAAGTAAAAGCAGGAAACAGTAATCTTATAGTTGTTCCCCTCTGCGGTTCACTGATGAGTTTTATTGTTCCTCTGTGATATCTTATAATACCTAGTACTGCTGCAAGTCCCAGGCCTCGCCCCGTAAATTTAGTAGTAAAGAAAGGATCGAAAATTTTATCCTGATTGTCTTTTGGTATTCCGCAGCCAGTGTCAGTTACTTCAATATAAATGTAAAGGCCTTCCGGCAGGTTTTCGTGAAGATAACTTTCAGCTAAATAAGCTGTGTCGCATTTTATTGTTCCTGTATTTATTGTAATTATTCCATCTTTTTCTCCGATAGCTTCCGAGGCATTTATTATCAGGTTCATGATTATCTGACATAATTGTGATATGTCACAGTAGAAGAGCGGGAGGTTTTCCTGAAAATTATATTTTAATATATGATTCTCAGGAATAGATAGTTCCATCAATTTTCCTGTATCTTCTGCCAGGCTTGAAAGATTTGCAGGTTGGATTGAAAATTTGCCGAGTCCTGCGTAAGAAAGCATCTGTCTGGTCAGTTCAGATGCTTTTATTGAAGAAATACGAATCTGTTCCAGCCTGTTTCTTAAAGTGGGCTCTATAGACATATCCATCAGAGCAAGTTCTATATGTCCTAAAATACCTGTCAATATGTTATTAAAGTCATGGGCAATACCTCCTGCAAGAATACCAAGACTTTCAAGCTTTTGAGCATGAAGAACCTGCTTCTGAAGTTTTTTCTTTTCTTCTTCTGCTTTTATTCTTTCCGTTATATCTCTTGCTACTATAACGGCATAAAATATACTGTTGAAATTAACAATTCTTACAGTCATTTCTACCGGCAAATCCTGACCGTTACTTTTCTTCATTATTATATTTAATATCTGTCTTTCTTCACTGATGACCTTTTCATTTTCCAGTAATTTTTTTATCCTCTCATCATCTGTAATATTTCCCAAAGATCTGTTCATAAGATCTTCTTTTTTATATTTAAGCTGACTGCAGGCGGATTCATTCACATCCATAAGTATACCGGAAGGGATTTGTACCAGAAATATGGCATCATTGCTCTGATCTAAGAGAGAACGAAACTTTTCCAGTTCTGCCAGCCTTTCCTGAAGTTCAGGGTAATAGCTTTTCCTTATGGAATGTTCTCCCAGTCCTATAATCCTTTCACGAAGAGATTCATATTTATTCCCATCATCATAAGGCCTGTTCATAAATTGTTTCTATATCCTTTTGTTCTGCTTTTTTAGGATTTGTTACTATACATGCATCTCTTATGGCATTATAAGCCAGCTGTGGAATATCACTTTTCTGCATACCTTTTTGTCCCAGTGTGGAAGTAATACCTGATTCAGTTCTTAACTGATCTATTTTTTCACAGACAGATTTTCGTCTGTCACCATTTAATTTAAGTTTCATGGATTCTCCAATCCTGTCATAACGTTCAGAAGCTGCATAATAATTATAGGATATTACATGGCTTAAGAGAATGGCATTTGCCTCTCCATGAGGAAAATCCAGGAATCCTCCCAGACTGTGTGCCATGGCATGTACTGCTCCCAGGCTTGCATTGGAAAAAGCAAGCCCTGCAAGGAGGCTGGCCAGCATCATATTATTTCTATATTTCATAGACATGGGATTATTTATTGATTCTATTAAATTTTCTGTTATCAGTCTTATTGCTTCAAGTGCATTGAGATCTGTAACAGGTGAACTGGCATTGGATACATATGCTTCGATTGCATGACACAGGGCGTCCATGCCGGTACAGGCAGTGAGATACGAGTCCATAGTTGTCAATGTGACAGGGTCAATGAGTGCTATATCAGGGACAACTGCTTTACTGATAATAGCTATTTTTACCTTTCTTTTCCTGTCTGTAATGATGGCAAACTGTGAAACATCTGCAGATGTACCTGCCGTAGTGGGGATACAGATGAGAGGAGGACATGGGATTGAAACCATGTCAACACCTTCGAAATGAAGGACATGTTCTTTATTGGAAGAGACTATACCGATACCTTTGGCACAGTCCATAGGACTGCCTCCTCCTATAGATACTATAAAATTACATCCTTCATTCCTGTATATTTCTGTTCCCTTCATAACTTCTTCTGCCCGCGGGTTTGGACTTATGTCGGAAAAAATCTCACATGACAGACCTTCTTTTTTAAGACACTGAGCTATTTCTTCTGCCCATCCTGCAGTAATTACACCTTTATCTGTTACAAGCAGAACTTTTCTGGCTCCTAAATGTCTGGCATATCTACCTGCCTGTAATCTTGCTCCTTCTCCGAAAATAAATTCAGGGGCAACAAATTTCCTTAACTCCATATTTCTCTCTTCCCTTCTGTATGAATATAAAATATAATGTTATGGACTTATTGTTTTCGTGACGCGTAACGCGTGACGGGAGGATTATCTATGGATTATTTAAATATATGAATTATTATAGAATTATTTTAAAAAAATAGCAAATTATAAATAAATTTTTTTAAACAAAATTTCTGAAAAATACAATAATTTATAAAGATTGCAAATTTTTGTCCGTTAATTTATAATCTATATCATAACAGGGAAATGTCACCGGTCCATAACTCCGACCGGAGAAAAACAAAATTTCCGGGACAGTTTTACCTGTTATGATTATGCCTGAACCTGCAGAATTTATCTGCAGTAATATGATTTTTTTACTGACCTGACCATAAGTATGTGATAAACCTGTTCCTCCCGTCATACATGTGACGAGAGCTTATTTATACGTAACTCAGTAAGACAGAAATAATTATGGAGATTAAGTTAAAATCTATGTTGAATTCACTCTTTTCTCCCAGAGGAAAGCAGCTATTTCAGGAAGGCCTCACTTTATCAAAGCTCGGGAGATATGAAGATGCCATATCCTTTTTTGATCAGGCTCTGGAACTTTCTCCAAATTATCCAGAAGCACTTGTCAACAAGGGAAAATCCCTGACAAATCTCGGTAGATACGGAGAGGCTATAACATGTTTTGATAAAACCCTGGATCTCAGTCCCAGGAATATTGATGCATGGTTCTGTAAAGGTCTGGCTTTATTTTATCAGGAAAAATATGACCAGGCTATTTATTATTTTGATAATGTACTTTCTGTTTATCCTGATGATGTGAACACATGGCTTGAAAAAGGATCTGCATTGTTTTATCAGGATAAATATGAAGAAGCAGTCAGATGTTTTGACAGGGTTCTTTCCCTTGATCCCCGTCATGAAGCAGCCAGGTGTAACAGAGAAGATTCTGTGGCTGCTTTAGAAAAAAAATCTTTACGATAAACTTTTTATATATAAATATTTACTGATCTGAGCATAAGCATGTAATAAAAATGTTCCTCCAGTCACGTGTAACGCGTAACGCGTTACGAGAAGCGTATATGCATTATCTATGCTCACCGCAGTAGAAAGTGGTGTTATTTTGGAACTATTAGAAATGACATGGCAGGAAGTAGACAAATATCTGGAAAGCAGGAAAGCTATTATAATACCTGTTGGCAGTATTGAACAGCACAGTCTTGCCCTGCCTCTTGGAACAGATACTTATATTGCCGAAAAGATAGCCCTTGAAGTTGGAAACAGAACTTTTACCATAGTGGTACCATGTATAAAATTCGGTCTTTCTATGGTGCCACATATGGCTTTCACAGGTACTGTAGCAGTAAGACCTGAAACTCTTCAGAAACTTATAGAAGATACAGTAAGATCCCTTTATCTACACGGATTTCGCCAGTTCCTTATGGTCAATGGCCATAGCTTAAATGAAGCAAGTATAATCTGTGCCTTTCAGAATCTCTGTTTCGAATTACCTGGCGTAAGCTATTATTCCGTTGCATGGTGGGATATTAAAAAGGTCCAGAGTCTGCGAACAGTTTATTTTTCATCATCAGGTCATGCTACAGCGGAAGAGGTATCAATGATGCTTTATCTTTATGAGAAAATGGTAAAAAAGGAACATTTCGCAAAACATACTCCCCCTTATAACTATTTTACAAGCCTTGAAAAAACGAGATCTTATACCTCTACAGGTGTTATAAACGGAGACCAGGGAGAAGCAGATAAGGAACTGGGAAGACAGTTGTTTAATGAAGCAGTTCAGGGATATATTCAGATGCTCAATGATTTGATAAGCGGAGGCTAAAAGTAGCCTGAAAATATTGTGCAATTACATAAAGATTGAAATATTATCCCAGCAGGACATATGAAACAGGAATTACGCAAAAACAAGGGGCCCCTCGCAATGACAAAATGCGTAGCTCCTGATGAAAGTTGTCAAATTTCCTTAAAATATATCTCCCTTGATATATAAATTATTTAGATAAATTATTTAGATAAACTGCTTCTACTTGATTTTCATCTAAAGCTTTATTTTAC
>CALARM010000558.1 GCA_937888925.1 uncultured Synergistia bacterium
CCTGAGAAATTCTCTATTTTTACATCAATATCTTTCATAATATTCCAGAGAAAACGGTTCAGAACCTTTATGGCATTGGCATGGCCTTTATCAATTTCAAGACCGGAATGGCCACCCTTCATACCTGATGCTTTTACAAGGAACGGTGACATATTTGAAGGAACATCTTCCCTGTCAATATGTATCCTTATCTCTCCGTCAAGGCCGCCGGCACATCCGACAAAAAAATCTCCTTCCTGTTCGGAATCAAGGTTCAGCATGGTTCTTCCCTTAAGGAAATCTGATGTAAGAAACTTTGCACCGTTAAGTCCCACTTCTTCTTCTACCGTAAAGAGGAATTCCAGAGGAGGATGAGGCAGGTCTTTACTTACCATCACGGCAAGCGAAGTGGCTACTCCCACACCGTTATCTGCTCCCATGCTTGTATCCTGGGCTTTGAGGTAATCTCCGTCAATCTTAAGTTTTATAGGATCTTTAGTAAAATCATGTTCTATTCCTTTATTTTTTTCACAGACCATATCCAGGTGGCCCTGAAGAATTACAACTGGTCCATTTTCATAACCTGCCGTTCCGTTTTTCGATACTACAAGGTTTCCTTTCCCGTCAACTTTACAGGAAAGTCCATGTTCCTTTGCTATGGAAATAATATAGTCCCTTATAGCACCTTCATTACCGGAACCCCTGGGAATAGATGTGATTTTTTGAAAATGCTTCCAGAATTCAGCTGGCTGCAGGTCGTTAATAGATAATGACATAATAGAAATAACACTCCTTTTATTTTATAATCGTGACGCGTAACGGGTGACGCGTGACGGGTAGTTCGTGATGCGTAATGCGTAATGCGTTTTTTCACCGGTACCGGGCGAATACAGTGGTTTGCCCCCTACCGGTCACTGATCACTGTTCACTGTTATTAACTCCAAGTGTCTTAAACACTATATCAATCAATGCATTTATCTTGAAAGGCTTTGTAAGATAACCGTCTGCTCCTGCTTCCAGAGCTCTATGTTTTATTTCTTCTGTTATAAGGGCGGTTATCATATAAACAGGCGTTGACCTTGTTCTCGAATTTGATTTTATCTTTCTGCACACTTCTATACCATCCAGGTCTGCCATAGCTATATCGAGTAATACTATTCCAAAATCTTCTTTTTCTATAATCTCAATAGCAGATTTACCGGAAAAAGCTGTTTTTATCTTATAATCGTCCGACGAAAGAACCATCTCTATAAGATTAACAACTTCCGGCTCATCATCTACTACAAGAATTGATTTCTTTTTCGGCGACGTTTCCGTGATTTCCGAAGAAGGGGGAATAAAACAGAGAGGTTCTCTATTCAATAAAGACTGTATCTTTTCTTCCAGTTCACCAAGTAAAAAAGGACGGCTTATAACATGAATATTATTATTTTTTTCAAATATACCTGTTGATGAAGAATTTTTTAAGACTATAACAGGAATAGATTTACACTCAGCTAAAAGACATGAAATATAATCTTCAGGTTTCATCGTATCCAGAATTATAACACCCGGTTCATAAGAAAGTCCTTCTTCCAGTTTATTTTCTGTCATGGAAATACATAAAGGAGTTAAACCAAGATGAGTAATAGAACAGGTAAGATAATAATCGGAATGACATCTATCAGAGATTATAAGAACAGAAGGTCTCTTACCTGTAATATAAACAGCAGAAGAAAGATATTTTTCTACTACAAATATAAGACTTTCCTTATCAAGAGGCTCTGATAAAAAAACCTCTGCATTTATTTGATATTTTTTCTCTATTCCTTCAATCTTCGATATTATAATTAAAGGTATATTCCTGGTCACAATGTTTTCTTTAAGATAATGTAAATTATCTACAGTCTCCTGTTCTACAGTATCCACATTCCATATGATTAATTCAGGTTTATATTTCTCTGCTATATAAACGGATTCACTCTGATAAGATGTCGTAAGTATTGAAAAACCATTTTTTTCAAGGAGTATTTTCATATCTTTACTTTTACTTTTATCCTGACAGTAAACTTCTATCATACCCTTAAAAGAAATTTTTCTATTTATTTTAATTGATGAAATCTCTTCTTCCCGGGCATATACAGGTAAAGCAAAGGTAAAATACGATCCCTTCCCTTCCTGACTGTTTACAGAAATTTTACCTCCATGAAGGCGAATAATATTACTGGTTATAGAAAGACCTATACCGGTACCTCCGTATTTTCTGCTGTGAGAACCATCTACCTGATAAAAGCGATCGAAAATTTTATCGAGAGCATTCTGCGGGATACCTATTCCAGTATCTGCCACTTTCACTATTACAAGTTCTTTTCCTGACATACTTATTTCTATGTGAATTTTACCTTCGTAATTATTAAATTTAACGGCATTTTCAAGTAAATTAATAAAAACCTGACTTATTTTATCCCTGTCTCCTCTTATCATAACAGCATGAGATGGGAACATGGTGGTTATTGTAATTCTTCTCTCATCTGCCCTGGATTTTATTAATTGAACTTCCTGTTCTGCGACATCAATCAAATTAAACGTAGATAATTTTAACTTTTCAAAACCCATTTCCATCCTGGAAAAATTAAGGAGATTATCAATAAGAGATATTAATCTGTCAATACTTTTCAAAGATATCTCAAGGCCTCTTTTTTGCTGAGGATTAACAGGTCCTATTTTCTCTTTGAATATAAGATCCGTATAACCTTTAATAGCAACAAGAGGAGTTCTCAATTCATGAGATACATTGGAAAGTAAATTTGATTTCATCTGATCCAGTGTCTTTAATTCCAGGTTAAGCTTACCGAGTTCCTCATTAAGTTTTTCCAGTTCTTCATTTTTTTCTTTATAACCTATATGATTTTCATCCGTCTTACCTGATATATCTGCATGTTCCTGCCCCGCACCGAATATCATGTCCATAGTATTTTCCTCCTTATAATACAGGGGACTGCATATAATTATACAACTTATAATAATTAAAGGCAATGATAAAGATTGTGTTAAAAAATGACAGTAATTTTACATACAATGGAAAAAAATTTTTATCAAAGAATATTCGGAGTGAAAAGTGAAAAGTGAAAAGTGAAAAAAAGTGGATTTTACTTACTTTTCACTATTCACTACTCACTTTTCACTGATTAATAGATTTATTGAATTAACAATGATTTCCATTACAGATGAATTTACCTGTCATAAAAAACACAATCATAAAATCTTTTTCATTGATTTTTTTTATCTTTTCGACTATAATTTTTTAAAAGCTATATGGTATAAAGCATTAGAAAGAGGTATTATGTATGAAAAATTATCTTGCAATCTATCTTATAATAATATCAGTGGCCATAATTTCTTCAGCAGCAATGGCTGATTTTTTGCCAGGAATAATAACCATACAGGATAAAAATTCCAGTATTATCGGTTATATAACCAGTAACGGAGAAATAATGGACGGAGATTACAATATGGTAGGCATGATAAGAGAAGACGGAAGAATAGAAGGTTCTAATTCCTGCAGTATAGGTTATTTTGACGGAGGAAAATTCCATGATGAAAATTTCAATCCCATAGGTTTTTTCAG
>CALARM010000559.1 GCA_937888925.1 uncultured Synergistia bacterium
ATACCTGTTATAACTACTGCATATGGCGGCCAGACTGATTTCTGTACAGAAGAAAATGCATGGCTTATTGATTATAAATTCAGTAAAGCAAAAACTCATCTGGCTCTGGCTAATTCTGTGTGGGTTGAGCCTGATCCCGGCCATCTGGCTAAATTAATGAAAGAAATAATTGACCTTCCGCAGGAAAAAATAAAAGAAAAAACAAAAAGAGCTAAAAGCTATATTTTGAATAACTTCAAATGGATTGATTGCGCCAGAAGGTTAGCAGAGAGTAAAGATAAAATCTGCCTGTTACCTTTATTTAACGAAAAGAAAATAAGACTCGGATTAATAACCACCTGGAACAGTAAATGCGGTATTGCAGAATACTCCAGACACATGACGGAACACCTTGATAAAGAACTTTTCGATTTAGTAATATTTGCAAATTCAAATGGAGGAACAGTAAAAAATGACAGGGAGAATATTATAAGATGCTGGGAAGACAGATTTAAAAATTATGATCTGATCAGTTTAATTGACAATATTTTAAAAGAAAATATTGAAGTACTATTAATACAGTTTAATTTTGGTTTTTTCGAAATACAGGCTTTTTCGAAAATGCTTGATTTATTAAAAGAAAAAGGCATAAAGATATTTATAATTTTTCATTCTACTTCAGATGTAAAAAAACCTGATCTCAATGTATCCTTATCGTGGATTAAAGAAAGTCTTAAGAAAGCAGACAGACTTTTTGTCCATAATATTTCCGATTTGAATAGATTTAAAAGCTTTGGCCTGATAAACAATGTTACCTTATTACCTCATGGTGTATTGAACAGAAATGTAAAAAATACAGAAGAGATGAAAAAATATTTCGGCTTTTCCGGTAAAACCGTTATTTCATCATATGGTTTTCTGCTTCCTCACAAAGGTATTAAAGAATTAATCCGGGCTTTTCATATTCTGCAGGAAGCAACTCCTGATTTACATCTGCTATTACTGAACGCCATATACCCGAATCCTGTTTCTGACCTGATAAAATCAGAATGTGATATGTTAATAAAAGAGCTAAATCTCTCCTGTAAGATTACTATGATAAATGATTTTTTAGAAGATGACGAAGCGTTAATATTACTGGAAAACTCCGATATGATTGTCTTCCCCTATCAAAACACACAGGAATCGGCAAGTGGAGCAGTCAGATTCGGACTGGCTACCGGTAAACCTGTTATCTGTACACCACTTGATATATTTAATGATGTAGAGGAAATAGTTCATGTGCTGCCTGGCAACAGACCGGAAGAAATTGCAGCCGGTATTGGCTATTTATTATATAACAGACATATATTAAATGAAAAAAGGGAATTACAAAAAAAATGGATAAAATCCACCGGATGGGAATATACAGGTCGAAGGGTGGGTAATATAATAGAGTTTTTTTGCTCACACTGTGAGGAACTACTATAAAACCTCTTTGATCGGAATAAAAAAACACAATCTCTCCGGTTGCAGCAGGTAATCTTTCCTGATATAATAATACTATGAATAAACCACTATATATAGTAAGTATCGATCTCGGCACTACAAACTGCGCGGTATCTTATACATCTATAGAAGAATTAAAAAACAAAGAAAAACCTGACATACACATCTTTCGTGTACCGCAACTGATAGAAAAATCAGAAGTGGCGGACATGGAACTCTTTCCTTCTTTTCTTTACATTCCCGGCAATTATGAAATTACCGCCGAAAGTTACAGACTTCCCTGGAGTGAAGAAGAGCATTTCATTACAGGGGAATATGCAAAACATCTGGGCCGGTTAATACCGGGAAGGCTTGTATCTTCCGCAAAATCCTGGCTATGCCACAGAGGTGTTGACAGAACAGCGAAAATACTTCCATGGAGCGGCCCCAAAGATATGGAAAAAATCTCGCCTCTCGAAACATCTTCCCGGTATCTGGAACATATAAAGAAAGCATGGAATTTTAAAATAGCTCATGATAACCCTGAAAAGAAACTGGAATATCAGGATATTGTAATAACGGTTCCGGCATCATTCAATGAAGTGGCAAGAACCCTTACGGTAAAAGCTGCTTCTATGGCAGGACTCGAACATATTACACTCCTGGAAGAACCTCAGGCAGCTTTTTATTCATGGCTTACAGCTTATGAACATTCTTTAAAAAAATATCTGGGTAAATCACAGCTCATACTTGTCTGTGACGTAGGGGGAGGCACAACGGATTTTACTCTTATCAGGGTTGAGAAAAGCGGTGAAGTCATTAATTTAAAAAGAATTGCCGTAGGTGAACACATACTCCTGGGAGGAGATAACATGGACCTCGCTCTCGCAAAATTCATGGAAAAGAAAATAAAAAATACTTACGGGAATCTGGATACGAGACAGTGGGGAATTCTCTGTCAGGAAAGTCAGAAAGCAAAAGAGCAGTTACTCGGTGAAGAAAATATTGAAGATATAACCATAACAATACCGGGAACAGGAAGTAGACTTATAGGAGGAATGCTTCAGGTCAACATAACGAAAAATGAAGTACTTCAGATTATCATGGAAGGTTTTTTTCCACTTGCAGACATAACGGTAAATGAAAAAAAAGGCCGTTACGGAATACAGGAATGGGGTCTTCCCTATGAGTCAGATCCTGCCATAACACATCATATGGCTTATTTTCTCAGGGCTCAGGCAACAGACGGCAAACCGGCATGCCCTGATGTGGTCATATTTAACGGCGGTGCACTGAAGCCTGATATTATAAGAAACCGAATAGTAGAAGTTCTCAATACCTGGAGCAGCACTTCTGTCAAAATACTGCAGAACAGCAATATGGATCTTGCAGTGGCCAGAGGAGGAGTTTATTACGGACTGGTAAGAAAAGGAAGGGGATTACGTATAAAGGGAGGAACTCCCAGATCTTATTATATAGGTATTGATGCTCAAAAAGAAAAAGATAAAAACATCTCCATATGTATTATGCCAAGAGACCTGGAAGAAGGGGAGGAAGTAACAATAAGAGATAGGGAATTTCTGCTCCTTCTCGGTCAGCCCGTGAGTTTTCCTCTATATTCCTCAACAGTCCGCCTTTCTGACATGGCAGGAGACATACTGGAAATAAATGAAGATAACTTTGCTTCTCTTCCACCTCTTTATACTATATTGAAAACAGATAATGATCATGGTGAAATACCGGTGCAACTAAAAGCAAAGGTATCTGAGGTGGGAACACTGGAATTATACTGTATCAGTCCCGACTGTAACGATAAATGGAAACTGGAATTCAATCTTCGTATTAAGGAAGAAGAAAAAGCTTATATTGACAGGCCTTTTAAAACAGAAACAATTAAAAAAGTGAAAAAATTAATCAGTGATACATTCCTGAAAAAACCCGGAAAACTGACGGCAGAGGATATAAGGCCCAAAAACCTCTTTCCTCATATAGAAAAATTACTGGGAAAGAGTAGAAATGACTGGGACATGGGAGTTATAAGAGAATTCTGGGAACCCCTTTATGAAATTAAAGAAAAAAGAAGAAGCACTCCTGAATATGAAGCGTCATGGCTGAATTCCGCCGGTTTCTGTCTGAGACCCGGTTTCGGTTACCCTCTTGATGACTGGCGATTAAAAGAACTGTGGAGCTTATTTCCTAAATGGCTGCAGTATAATAAAGAAAAACATGTGCGTATGGAATGGTGGATTCTCTGGAGACGTGTTGCTGCAGGACTTACCGGGGAATGGCAGGAAGAAATATTCAATAAAATTTCTCCCTATCTTTTTTC
>CALARM010000560.1 GCA_937888925.1 uncultured Synergistia bacterium
TCAAGTGTATCAGGGATAAACCCTGCACCTATACCCTGTATTTTATGAGGTGACGGTTTTAATTCATGACCTGCAAGTTTCTGAGTTATTACAGGACTTGCTGCCGGTTCAACAGCAACAGAGAGAATCTTTTTACCCATTTTATGCTTGATATATCTGGATATTCCGCTGATAGTTCCGCCTGTGCCGACACCTGATACGAGAACATCTACCTGTCCGTCCGTATCATTCCATATCTCAGGGCCTGTAGTTTTCTCATGTATTGCAGGATTGGCAGGGTTTTTAAACTGCTGTGGTAAAAAATACCTTTCAGGAGCATCTGTCACCATCTCTTCTGCCATTCTGATTGCACCCTTCATGCCTTCCGGCCCCGGAGTAAGTATCAGATTTGCACCGAACATTGAAAGCACCTTTCGTCTTTCTATACTCATAGTTTCCGGCATAGTAAGAGTGAGTTTATAACCACGGGAAGCACAGACATAAGCAAGTGCTATGCCGGTATTTCCACTTGTAGGTTCAATAATCTCCACTCCCGGTTTAAGTAAACCTTTTTCTTCTGCATCCCATATCATAGATGCACCTATACGGCATTTTACGGAATAAGCAGGATTTCTCCCTTCAATCTTTGCAAGAACCGTAGCTTTACATCCTTTTGTTATTCTATTTAGCCTCACAAGAGGAGTTTTACCTATAGAATATGAATTATCACTGTATATATTGGCCATATTTACACATCCTTTCTTACTGAGTTAAATATTAATATTTACTTTGGTGACCAATGAATATTTAGTTTCGTAACGCGTAACGCGTGACGGGTGGTTCGTAATGCGTGATGCGTGATGCGTGATGCGTATTTCATATCCAGGGCGTTTAATAAAACGCCCCTACTCACCATTCACTTTTCACTTATCTATACTCCCTCCGGTAACCTTGTATTTTAAAATAAGTTCCATCGTCTTTCCAGCCAGTTCTCCTGTCAGATTGGCCCACTTTTCATCATATTCCTTTGAACGGCATTTCATATGTTTATTCAATCCGTTACAGCAGGAAGCATTACAGGTATTTTTAAACCATCTATGAAGTTCCTCACAGGCAGTTTTAACTCTATAATCATTCGATGAACTTTTTCCGATGATAAATCCTATAGCCATGACTCCACCGCTTACTGCACCGCAAAAGCATCCTCCATATCCTATGCCGACAGGTAAACGAGAAACAAGATTTATTTTCTCTTCTGCCAGAGGATTGCCAAGTAAATCATTTATTGAATACAGTATTGCCAGAGAACAATGGGTCCCGCCCCTGTATAAATTAATAGCTTTTTTACTGGCTTCATCAATAATGTTTTTGTCCACCTCCGTAAAACTCCTTAAAGAGCCGGCCAGCTTCTAACATCTGTGTCATATAAACTGTATAACCTGGTAGTAACAACAAAGAATAAAAACCTATTCTTATCTTCACGCTTCTCCGATAAATTCTGAAATAACTTTTCCTACCTCCTGTGTTTCAACCAGAAAGGCATCATGTCCGTAAACAGACTGGATATTCACTGAGGTTACAGGTTTACCTGCATCTGAGAGAGCAAGGGCAAATTCTTTGCACTGTTCAGGAGGATAGAGCCAGTCAGATGAAAAGGAAACTATCATCACATCGGATTTTATTCTCTCACATGACCGTCGTAAATCACCGTCTCCCCATTTTAGTGCTGCATCATAATAATCCATTGCTTTTGTTATATAAAGATAACTGTTTGCATCAAAACGTTCTACAAAAGAACGGCCCTGATAGTCCAGATAACTTTCCACTTCAAATTCTATATTGAAATTAAAATCAGGTTTTTCCTTGTTTCTCAGGCGGCGGCCGAATTTTTTATCCATACCTTTTTCCGAAAGATAGGTAATATGGGCAAGCATTCTGGCAGCAGCAAGTCCTGAATGAGGATGGGCGCCTTCATAATAATTTCCTCCGTTAAAATTCGGGTCATTCATTATACAGAATCTTCCCACGGCATTAAAAGCAAGCCCCTGTGATGAAAGTCTGGGAGAAGCTGCAAGAACGATAGATTTTTCCACCATGTCAGGATACGAAAGAGCCCACTCTATTGCCTGCTGTCCTCCCAGTGAACCACCGGTAACAGCATAAACATGTTCAATGCCAAGTTTATCCAACAGTAATGCCTGAAGTCTCACCCAGTCATGAACAGTTACTACAGGAAAAGTAAGACCATAAGGTTTTCCTGTGGCAGGGTTTATTGATGACGGCCCTGTAGTACCATAACAACTGCCAAGATAATTTGAACACAGGACAAAGAATTTATTCGTATCTATTGCTTTACCGGGCCCTACAACGGAATCCCACCATCCCGGTTTCCCGGCCAGCCAGTGTCTGTCTCCTTCATAACATGCTTTTTTATCCCATCCTGCCACATGAGCATCGCCGGAAAGGGCATGTTCTATAATTACTACATTATCTTTATCGGGAGACAGTTCTCCATATGTTTCATATTCAACATCAACAGGCCCTATAGTTCTTCCTGTTTCCAGAACAAAAGGCTCCTCTTCGGTGGCCAGACGGATAGATTTTGCCTCTGTCCATCCTACAGAATTCGGACTATCGGGAGGATCATAATTTTTTTTCCCTGCCATAGGTCTGTCCTTTCAATTTTATACAATTCCTCTCAATGCCTGATCGAGATCGGCAATAATATCCTGCACATCTTCTATACCAACAGAAATGCGGATAAGGTCAGGAGTTACTCCTGCCTGTAATTGTTCTTCGGAAGAAAGCTGCTGATGGGTGGTGCTGGCAGGATGAATAACAAGGGTCCTTGCATCCAGGACATTTGCAAGATGGGAACATAATTTCACAGATTCAATGAATTTACGTCCTGCATCAAGTCCGCCTTTAACACCGAAACCAAAGATTGCTCCCGGTCCTAGAGGGAAATATTTTTTTGCTCTTTCATAATCTTTATGCTCCGGAAGCCCTGCATAATTTACCCATGATACAGACTTATGAGAATCAAGAAATTCCGCTACCTTCAGAGCATTTTCTACATGTTTTTTCGCTCTCAGAGGGAGTGTTTCAAGGCCCTGGATAAAAAGAAAACTGTTAAAGGGAGATATAGCCGCTCCTGTATCTCTGAGTAAACCGGTTCTTGCCTTCAGGACAAAAGCCAGCCCCGGCGCTACAGCTTTTTCATGACAGCCGAAAGCATCCCAGAAATTCACTCCATGATAGGCTTCATCAGGTTCGGTAATCTCAGGATATTTCCCTGACTTCTTCCAGTCAAAATCACCCTTTTCCACAATTGCCCCTCCTATGGAATTGCCATGACCTCCTATCATTTTTGTAAGAGAATATACCGCTATATCTGCTCCATAGTCGAAAGGATTAAAAAGAGGAGGTGGAGAAACAGTATTGTCAATAATAAAAGGTATTTTATACTTTCTGGCAATCTGTGTTATAGCTTCAAAATCGTCTATATTACACATTGGATTTCCTATAGATTCCGTATAAATCAGCCTTGTATTCTCATCTATGGCTTTTTCGAAATTTTCGGCTTTACCGGAATCTACAAATCTGGCTTCTATACCGAACCTTTTTAAGGTATGGGAGAATAAAGTATAAGTGCCTCCGTACAGTTTATCGCCTGTAACAAAATTCTGTCCTGCTTTTGTAATGGTTGCAATTGCATAAAAGATTGCAGCCATACCTGATGCCGTAGTAACGGCACCTGTTCCTCCATGAAGTGCAGCAAGGCGTTTTTCCAGAACATCGCTCGTAGGGTTCATAATACGTGTATAAATATTTCCGAATTCCTTAAGAGCAAACAGATTGGCAGCATGTTCGGAATTTTTAAAGACATAACTGCTTGTCTGATAAATGGGAACAGTTCTGGAAAGAGTCTCACTGTCAGGTGTATGGCCTGCATGTAAGGCCAGTGTTTCAATACCATGGGACATATTCTTAACTCCTTTCTTTAATAAAAACTTTTCCGGAACCCTGTACCTCATTCAGGAGATTAACATTTTCAAAGCATATAATAAGGAAAGACGCATCATAACCGGCACAGGTAACCAGAAAATTAATAAAATAAATTTCTCAAATTCATCTGTTCTACCGGGGTTTGCATCACCTTCTCCTTTAAAGTGAGATAAACCTGTTCTATATATTTATAAGGACAATGATGTGCTACATTACATTGTTCACAATGCCAGCAATTTATAAGTTCACCGCCGAGATCATATTCTACAACCTTTTTTATGAGGTTATCAGGTGTTTCAAATACGTTTAACATATCATCTACTATACAGTCACCATAAATTGGTCTCAATATGCTGCCAATCCTGTCCAGCTCTTCCGGGTATTTCGTAGAAAGAGCCAGAAATTCTCTCAGACCGTAAAGGGGAGGAGTTAGTAATTGAGGAAATTCCCGGTTTAAAAGCTCTATAAATTCATTATATACGGTATAAGCTTTTTCAAATTCTCTCAGATTATAATAAAGATAGGTCAAAAAGACATGAAGACTCATTTTATTCAGAGGATTTTCATCGAATATATAAGAAGAAGGAGTATATTCTCCCAGCAAAAAGAGCCTGTTAAAAGCATGTTTATTTTGAGCCAGGAAATATGCCATATCATCGGCAAGTTCCCTTAACTGTATGAGATCCAGTGTATCAAGTTTATTTAAATATTCGATTCTGGAAATGCTGCGTGTATCCCTGTGCCACTGAAGTGTATTGTAATATTCTTCCGAAAGACCGGGGATTACGACATGATATGAGTTAAACCCCAGAAAAGACACATCACGGATAAACATATTGTATCCCAGGTCTTTCACCAGGTTTACAACAGAGTCGAAACGTTCTTTCTGAGTGGTAAATACTTTTTCAGGAAATCCGCCGAATTCATAGGAAAATTTATCATGAAAAAGCCTGTCGGAACACTGTCCGTATCCGCTTGTGGTAAACCACAGATAACGCATTTCATAATCTTCTTTGCCGTTATTTGAAGGTACAGTATTTACAGGACTCAGAAGATAATCCTGAAAAATCTTACGGCCCTGGAAATATTCTGTAAGACATCGTTCCAGTGCAACAGACAGATCCGGGTCGGAACCAAATTTGAAGGCATATTTATTTTTTTCTCTGAATATAACTATTGTGCCTATTACAGGAAAGCTTTTCCCGAGAGAACAATCTTTTACTATAATTTTATAGGCTCCTGTTTCTTCCAGTCTTTTTATCAATTCATACTGGAAAGGGGCATGTTCTTTAATATATTCATGAGAAATAGTAGGAGGAGTCAATTCTTTAAAATAAATCTCTGCCTGAACATAACGCTCAAATATTTCACATATCGCCTGGACCAGTGCTTCGTGAGGAGAATTTCCTCCGCACATGCCGTTGGTGGTATAAACAGAATATAAAAAACGATAAGGAAGATAATCTATTTTATCCTTCTCTACATTATAGTAAGGCAAAAAAGATATTGAATGGATTTTACCGGAACAGGTGCTCTTCGTACAGGCACAAAAAGATTTATAATGACATATACTGCTTCCCTGATCGACAGATTCTTTAAATTTATCCCATAGTTCGGTTACTGTACTATCCAGGACATTCAAATAACCTTTTTTAAAATCCTCAGGAAGAGGAAGGAATTGATTGGATGGGAGTAGTTTTTCATAAATGTCATAAATAAATCCGAATTTCTCTCTCGCTTCAGGAGCTATATCATAGGGATTAATAAGCACCTGATTCTGAAGTCTTTCCAGAAGTTCGGCAAGACCGCTTGCAAGAGATAATTCTTCAGTAAGACCTTTTCCGTTAACACCGACAGGTGTATCCTTTATGCCTATTCTGCATGAATAAATGGTATCAAGGGCATTACTGGAGGCCTGCCTGTTAACAATAATTTTATTTGCCTCTAAAATAGCTTTTATTTTATCTATTGTCTCTTTCGGCGTAAGATCTTTATAATGTTTTACCATAGTGCCTCCATAAAATCGTGACGCATTACGCGCCGCGAGAGTAAATATTTATTATCTACGCTCACTGCAGTAATTTTATATAGAATAGTCCAGAAAATCTTCTTTATTTTTTTTGTCCATACTAACAAGATCTTTGAGATTCAATAAATTAAGTGTTTCAGCCATTTTATCTCCAAGAATAGACCAGACTTTACGGGCTGTACAAAAACTGGCTCTCTTACAGGAAGAAGGATGGTCTGTACATTCTACAGGGGAAAAACTTCCTTCAAAAACCTCTACTATATCTTTTACCGTAATAGTAAAAGGTTCTCTTGCCAGCACATAACCGCCGGAAGACCCCCTGATAGGAGTAACAAGTCCTCTAGCTTTAAGGGGAATAACTATCTGACTCAGATATTTCTCAGATATATCTTCTTTTCTGGAAATATCTTTAAGAGATACAGGACCTTTCCCGTATTCCAGAGCCAGTTGAAACATTAACCTTAATCCGTACCTTGCTTTTGTAGATAGTTTCATAGATTAGTTAATAGAATAACCTTAAAGGCTTCTATCAGTATCCCCTTTCTTTACAAATAATACACTAGTAATACTATCAGTTTAGTAGTATATTTAGTATATAATAAAATAAATTAATTGTCAACAGGTTTATATTTTTGCAGAATTTTCATTTTCGAAAAGAAATACAGGGTAAATTTATTATCGAGGCAAAGAGGCTATTGGTAATGGTCTACAATGTCAGTCACCCTGACTTACTCCCGCTTCATTCACAGGAATAAGTCAGGCTGCAATCTAAAGGTTACAGTTATAAAATAAACTCTTCAGGCTCATCTGGTCAATCGGATGTTTCGATGCTTTTTCCTTTACATTCAAATAAACCTGTTCAATATATTTATAGGGGCATATAGACAATACAGTACATTTCTCACAATTCCAGCAGTTAAGAAGGTCATTATTCAGATCATAGTTAACCACATTCCTTACAAGATTATCTGTATCTTTAAAGGTAGCCAGGATATCATCTATTATATAATCATCATAAATTCCTATAAGAATATCTCTTATCTTTTCCAGATTTTCAGGATACTCTTTCGAGAGAGCCAGAAATTCCCTGAGGGCATGGAGTTGCCTGGGAAGTGCTTCACACTCTCTGGCAAGTCCGTCTACAAATTCACAGTATGATTTATAGGCTTTATCAAAATCTCTTAAATTATAATAGAGATAGGTCATAAAAACATTGAGGCTCATTTTATTCAATGGGTTTTCTTCAAAAACATAGGGGGCAGGAGCATATTCTCCAAGAAGATAAAGTTTTTCTCCTTCCCGCCTCATAAATGACAGAAAGGATTCCATATCTACGGAAAGCTCTTTCAATTCAGTGTTATTCAGTTTATCCAGACGGCTTAAATAGTTCATCCTCGGAATACTTCTCACAAGCATATCCCATTTAAGGTGATTGAAGAATTCTTCCGACAGGCCGGGGATTATAATCTGATAGGAGTTAAATCCAAGGAAAGACACATCTCTTACAAAAATATTATATCCCATATTTCTGACAAGATCTTTGACTGAAT
>CALARM010000561.1 GCA_937888925.1 uncultured Synergistia bacterium
CATCAACTACTGCTGCCAGTTTTTTCATGCTTCCGTCATGGGCAATAACTTCATGGGTAACGAATTTTTCAGGATAGGCAAACAATCCATCCATATCTTCTCTCTGATAATCGTTAACCTTCCCTACTCTTCCGTCAAAACATTCTCCTATGAGGTAGAAATCCGGTTTCCCGAGTTTTTCCGCCGCATATTTATGCACATCCTGATCAAATTTCGACCAGAACGGGAAATGTATGTTCTTCACAGCATCAAGACGGAAACCGTCAATGCCTTTATCCATCCAGAATTTAGCTGCATTTAACAGATAGTCATATACTTCAGGCTTTTCCTGTGCAAGATCGGGAAGGCCGAAAATGGAACCGTTTTCTGCTTCATAGGGATCATCCCAGTTTTTCACATCTCCTATATTATGGAACCATTCGGGTTTATCTTTTTTCAGAGGATGTTCCCAGGCAAGATGGTTTAAAGGTATATCCAGAAGTACATCTATGCCTTTTTCATGAGCTTTTGAAACCATTTCTTCAAATTTACTCATATCACCGAGATGTTTATCTACTTTAAACATATCAACAGGCCAGTAATAATGATAGCCTGCATTATTTTCATTTACGAAGAAATCCTGATTTTCCATTGTTGGAGAAAGCCATATGGATGACATACCGAGATCTTTTATATAATCGAGTTTATCTATAACTCCCTGCAGGTCTCCTCCGTGGAATTTACCGAGATCTTTTTTATCTACATTTATATTATTGGTCGTATCTCCGTCACTGAATCTGTCGGTAAATACAAAATATATGTCTTTACCGCCCCAGTCTTCTATTTTATCCGGGTTTTCATAAGGATTTGTATTGAGCTGTCTGGCCATAGTTCCGCCTTTGGCCCATGGCTTATCAGGAGCCCTGTCAATAGTGTCTGCAGGTTGTTTTACAAAATCTTTTGTTGTAAAGACCTGCATATCCATTCCCTTCAAATCCTGCCAGCCTCTTTCTCTCAGAGCACCTTTATCCACATCAAACTCAAGAGTACCTTTTGCAGAATCATATTTCAGGTTTTTCACTATGCTTTTATCCAGAGCATTTCCCTTATCATCATAAACATTAAAATTCTTACTGTCATAGGCGGCTATGGCAAGCTGCCATGGTTTTTCTGTCTTACCCTTTACGCCATCGGGTAATTCTGTTTTTGTACCCTTTCCCATATCGAGTAACACATAGGTATCAAGATTGCCGAGTTCTGCATTTGACTGAAGATCTCTGAATTTTACGATAAAATGATATGGTTCGGCAGGACTGCCTTCATGGGAACCTACGGCAACAATGTCTCTGCTTCCGTCAAAACCATCGCCAAGGCTGTACTGGTCATTCTGGGTAGTTTTAAAATAAATAGTTTTTGGCATATCCACAAAAGTCTCTCCTGAAGAAGAGGTCTTTTTGCTTAATTCACTTAAATTCTTAAGATCTTTCATCAATCCGCTGTCATGTGAAGCACTTCCTTCTAACTTATCGGAAACATTAAAAGGATTTTCTTCTTTGACAGTTTTAGACTTATCAATAGTTATATTCCCCGCTGGCATCCCTGTACTATTAATTTTCATAAACTCACATCCTTATGCAACTTATAATTATTTTATTATAGTATAACCCCTTATAAATATTATTTCAATCTTTAATTGTTAACAATTTGTAAAAATAAATAGAGATTTTCCCTTAATTCATCGGTGCTACAAATCCCAGTTTAATTCTTTCTGCCTCATGGCTTCACGGAAACACTTCTCTCCATCATCTATGGCTCCCATTTTCTTTAAAAGTTCACCTTTGCCATTCCAGGCATCTATATAAGCAGGTTCACAGTCAACGGCTTTATTGTAACAGGACAGGGCTTCTTCATATTTACCGAGTTCTGCGAGGGCATTACCTTTATTATACATAGTGGTTGTATATTCAGGATCTATTTCAAGAGCTTTATCATAACATTTAAAACCTTCTTCATAGTTTCCGGCAGATATAAAGACTTCTCCCATACTATCCCAGGCAAAGGAATTATCCGGTTCTAATTCGAGAGATTTTTTCAGATTTCTCATGGCATCATCAGTTCTTCCAAGTTTATAAAGGCTGTATCCTCTGTTATTCCATGCCATAGTGCTTTCAGGTTCAAGGTCAACGGCTGTATTATAACATTCAATAGCTTCTTCATGTCTGTATGCCTTATCAAGAGCATAGCCCTTATCAATCCAGAGACAGAAATCTTCCCTGTCCATATCTATGGCTTCATTGCAGCACATAAGAGCTTCTTCAAATCTTCCCTCTTCCGACAATACCACACCTTTCGCACTCCAGGCAACTGTAAATTCAGGTTCAATAGCTATTGCTTTATCATAACATTTAATGGCTTCTTTATACTTCTTTTGAACATATAAAGTATTTCCCTTATCGTACCATGTATATTCATTACAATCCAGTTCCAGAGCCCTGTCAAAATATTTTATCGCTTCTTCGTAATCTCTCTTTTTTGCAAAAAGTAAACCGATACTGTTCCATATATGAGCCGGTCCCGGGTTAAGTTCCAGTGCTTTATTATAGCAGTAGAGCCCTTCTTCATATTTTCTCTGTTCAACCAGTACAGTACCTTTTGTAACCCATACATAAATATGTTTTGGCTCAAGTTCTATTGCTTTATCCAGATAGGACATTGCTTCTTTATATTGTTTCTTTTTAGCCAGAACAAGTCCCTTGCTGTTCCAGGGAAGACTGTTAGTCGGGTCAATTTCTATTATTTTATCGAAATACTTTATGGCTTCATCATATTTTCTTTGCCTCATTAAAACAGACCCCTTACTGTTAAGGGCTGAAATACATAAAGGGTCAATCTCCAGAATTCTGTCAAAACACCTCATGGCTTCTTCATATTTTTTATTTTCTTCAAATACAGTACCTTTAGTGCCAAGGGCATAAATATGGCATGGAGAAATCTCAAGTGCTCTATCACAGCACTGAAGCGCTTCTTCATATTTTTTCTTCCGGCACAGAGCATAGGCTTTCATAGGCCATGAATAGATATAAAACGGATCAAGCTTTATAGCTTTATCACAGCATTCAATAGCTTCATCATACTTCTTCAGTCTTGTAAGTATTTTCCCTTTATCAACCAGTACATGAATATTCTCAGGCTCAAGTTCGAGAGCTCTGTTATAGGATCGGAGGGCTTCGTCATATTTCCAGAGAAATCCCAGAGAATTGCCTCTTGTATGCCATACGAAAACATTT
>CALARM010000562.1 GCA_937888925.1 uncultured Synergistia bacterium
ACTGCGCCGTAACTGCTTTCACCGAACCAGCAGGCAGGGTTGTCTTTATAAGGACTGTCTGCCCTGAGTTCAAACCCTTCTGAACCTGACCAGAAGAACTCATCAGGTGTAATAAGAAATTTAAATGTTGCCGTACTTCCTGGATATACAGGAGTTATTTCCTCCATTTTTATCCTTGTCTGTGATACCCAGCTGTCATTCTGTGTGTAAAGCTTTGTTGTCCTGTCATGGGGATTACTGGTTCCCAGATAAACTACACTGGGATCCCATTCTATTGTTCCTGTATTTTTATATTGAAACATTAATTCTATTGAAGCATAGCGTTTTACCGTAACATCATCACTTTTATTTATTAACTGTCCTTTATAAGGAGAATTTGCATCTGGAGTCGGTATCGGGTTTGTAAAGGTAATTACAAGGGTAACTGCATTGCTTTTTTGACTTTTTACATATACTGTTAATGAATCGCTAACAGATCCGTAAGGAATGATAAATTTTATCAGAGTGTCACTCCATGATTCGGGGGTGACCTTACTGTCTCCGAGTTTTATATAACTATCTTCCTGTGAAGAACCGAAATAAGTTCCTGTAATTTGAACCTCTGTGCCAGGTGCTGCTTTTTCAGGCATTATGGACGATATAACAGGTGCAGGAGGTAATGAATTTAATACTACATTAAAGACTGTTTCATTGTTTTCTCCTACCAGTACATTACCTTCCCATATAACATTGCCGTTTCTTATGATTTTCAAAGTTCTGTTTCCTGAAGGAATATTTTCCAGAGTATAATTTCCATTGCTATCTGTTTCGTTTGACCAGGAAGTAACACTGGTGGTAACAAAAACTTCCTCTGCAGGAGTACCGTCAGAATAGGTAATCTGTCCTTTTAAAGAACCGGTGCTTTCTGTTGACAGTACAACTATATTTATTTCTTTTTTTATAGATCCTGCTGTTGCTATGATTTTTCCGTTCCCTGCCGAGGTGGCAACAAATAACCCGTTCTGGTAAAGGGTGCCGATATTGCCCTCCAGTTGCCATGATACTGTATCAGGATTTATAAGCCTGCTGGAAGAATCTTCACCAAAACAGGTAAATTGTATAATTCTTCCAATAATAAGACTTGCCGATTCCGGGAGGATATATAATTTGACTATATCGGAAGAAGAACCTTTCTGGTTACTCATAGAAAAGAAAAGAAGGGGTAAATATTTCGAATGAGAAGCCTGAAGGATTGTCAGATTTCCTATCTGACTTAAAGGAACATTATTCAGCTGGAAAAAACCGTTTTTGTCGCTAACAGAAGAAATTCTTGGGTCAGACATAAGAGCTATATGAACATCACTTACAGGGTTATATCCGTCTACCGGATTTTCTATGACAGAAGAAAGAGCAACCATACTGTCAGTATTATTATTAAAACTGTATATATAGCCACTTATAGAACCGGAAACAGGAGTTAAAACAGTAGTGGCAGATGGAGTCATAACAGGAGTGGGAGTTATCTGGCTGTTTTGATTGACTGTCGGAGTAATTCCTCCGCCTCCACCGCATCCGACGAGTAAACATAATATTAAAATGATAATTTTATACATTTTATTCTCCTTTCACTATTCACTAACGACCGTAACCGCTTCGGTCAAAACGAAGAATGAGAATTTGTTCTTCTCGCGTAACGGGTTATGCTCCTCATAAAACATTATGGTTCCGTTACCGTTACATAAATCTGCACATAACCGTCATACCACCCGAACCACTGGTTTGGTACACCTTCGTATGTCCCGTCTGCCACCAGTTCAAATTCCTGTTTGGAAGAACTGTAGAGACTGTCAGGTGTTATATTAAAGATAAAATCAGCAGTCTGACCGGGTTGAACCGGGGATGTCTGCTGCATTCCTATCCTGTTATTATTCAGCCAGCCATGTCCCGCTGTATAAAGATGAGACGGGTTGTCATGAGGGTTTGTTGTACCGAGATGTACTGTATTAGGATCCCATGCCACTGTTCCTGTATTTTTAAATGTTACAGTCAGCTGTTTTGTCTGATACCTTTCAACCGTCGTGTCAGGGCTTTTAGATACAAGTTCTGCAAGATAATATAATTTTTCCGATACTTCTATATTTATTTCTGCATAGCCATTCTGTCCGAACCAGTGAGTTACGCCTTCATATATACTGTCTGCTACCAGTTCAAAACCCTGGGGGCCTGACCTGTATTCCGAGTCAGGAGATATATAGAATATAAAAACTGCTATCTTTCCCGGTTCTACAGGATTTTTTTGCTGCATTTTTATTCTGGTTGCAGAAAGCCAGTTGTTTGTATCTCCCGGATATTGAAGGTGAGTTATTCTGTTGCGGGGATTGGATGGCGCAAGATGTACTCTGGCTGGATCCCATGGCAGAATACCGGTGTTTTTGAATTCTATTCTGACTTCTTTTACATCATATTTATCTATTGTTATGTCAGCACTTTTAAATACTAATTCAGCATTATAGTTTGGGGTAGCCGTTATTGTAGCTGTTGCCGCAGGTGTTTTAGTCGGTACAGGTGTTTTAGTCGGTGTTATGGCCGGTGTTTTAGTGGGTGTCATGGTCGGAGTCACAGTCTGTTCCTGTGCAGGTGTTGCAGTTTTAACTGGAGTTGATGTCACAACAGGAGTCTGAGTCGGTGTTGAAATCGATAAAGGACTATCTGTAGGATTACCGGCAGGGGCGCTGGTAGAAACAGACGTCCCTGTTCCTCCGTCTCCGCAGCCTGATATCAAATATATTAAAAATAAAAACAGAGTTATTATTTTAAACTTTTTTAACATAAAACCTCCTCTAATATATACTATTATAATAAATTATTTTATCAATTCTATTTTAAAAATAAATAATCCTTCCTTTCATAGTTGAAAATTTTTATAATAGTAATCTAATATTGGATAAAGGTATAAGGTTTCATAAGTTGTGATTGAAGGTATAAAAGTTATTGTGAGGGATAATAATCAGTTTACGTATATATCCATATTCTGTACATGTCCCGGTATTACCTTTACTTCATAAGCCTTTTTCAGCACGACGGATTTTTTATGTCTTCTAACTTCTGAACAATTATAACGTCCGGCAGGAAGAGTAATGGTATAAAAACCTCTTTTATCTGTAATTGAAATAAATTCTTCCGGGAGAGGAGATTTTTTTCTATATATAACCTTCAGACCGGCAGG
>CALARM010000563.1 GCA_937888925.1 uncultured Synergistia bacterium
AGACATAAAAAAAACAAAAGAAAATGCAGATATAGTTGTAGTGTATTTTCACTGGGGAGAAGAAAGAAAATTCCATGCAGACAGAATACAGATGGATTTTGCCAGAAAAGCAGTAGACATGGGAGCAGACCTGGTCATAGGTGTTCATCCCCATGTGCTTCAGGGCATAGAAAGATACAAAAATGGCCTGATTGCCTACAGTCTTGGGAATTTTGTTTTTAACCCGTCAGATGAAGCTTCAAGAGAAACAATAATTCTTCAATGTATCTTTGAACATGAAAAATTATCAGATATAAGCCTTATACCTGTTTATATTCAATCAGGAAAACCTGTGATTGCAACAGGAGGAAGAAAAAATAAAATTATGGAAAGAATAAGAAACCTTTCTGCCGAACTGGGTTTTAACCTTAACATATAGGGAGTTATGAAAAATGAAAAGAACATTAAAATTGAAAATGATCGTATATATATGGGGCACTACTGTATTATTATTCTCACTTATTTTAGCTATAAATTTTTATTTCAATGAATATCAGGTAATGACAAGTATGAAGGCAATAGGTGAAACATTTGCAGGATATCAGGCAAAAAAAATTGACGAACAATTTTCAAAAGCAGCAGTTATACCTGTTATGAATGCCGTAGCTGTTGAACAATTATTAAAAAACAAGGATGAAAAAGCTATTGAAACTTATCTTAAAGAGGTACTGGAGAAAAACAGCTATATATTCGGCACATGCATTGCTTTTGAACCAAATAGTTTTTACAAAGATAGAAAATACTTTGCCCCTTATTATTATTTCAGTGATCCCAGAGGTAACAAACCTGCATTTGTAGTACTCGGCAATGACGAATATGATTATTTCTCTCAGGATTGGTACAGACTGCCTGTAGAGTCAGACACTCCTGTATGGATAGATCCTTATCTGGATACAGGTGTCAATGTTTTTATGGTAACATATGCAACAAAATTTAAAATAAACAACAGAGTAAGTGGTGTTACAACTTCCGATATTGCATTACTTAAACTAACAGAAGAAATAAATAACATCACTCTTGCCAAAACAGGTTATGCTTTTATAGTAAGCAATAAAGGATTACTGGTTGCTTTTCCTGAGGACTGGTTTGAAATATGTGATAAGACTGTAGAAAAAATGAAAGGGAAGATTGCTGAAAAAAAACTAAAAGCTCTGGAAGGATTAAAGAAGAAGAGGTTTGTTAAATCAGAACTGGCAGAGACACTCAAAAACCTGTTTTTCAATGATAAAGAGATTAATATGATATTTACCGGTGAAGATTCTGCCAGCACTAATTCTCCTGCAGTTAAAATACTTAATAATATTTCTAATATTAATAATGATAAATTCAATAAGAATTCTCTTGCCAGTAAAATGTTCATTCAAATGACTATAGCAAAAGAAAAAGAACTGGCAGAAGAGAATTTAACGGAGCCATATCTGTGGTACATAATCAATCAGACAACTGTAGATAAATTAACAATTAAACCTGCTCAATTGAGTATTATAAAATCATTGATAAATAAAAAATTTTCCGGAAATGATCTGAAGGAAATATTAAGCAGTTCAGGCTTTACCGGCCAGGATATTGAAACAATTATCAATTATTCCGAGAAAAAAGAAATGCCATGGTTTTTACTCAATGATAATACGCTGGACATGTTAAAAGGTACTATGTCTTCTGATAAAATAAAATCTATAGAACTTCTCATAGAGAACAGAAGGATCTCCAAAAAAGAACTTACAGGTGAATTAAAAAAACTGGGGCTTAAAGGTGAAATTACATATATTCTGGATCTCTTTGCAAGAGAAGGGATAGCACAGTTTATAATAAATGATACGTCTAAAAATATATTAACAAATAAAGTAACTGATATATATAGTTCCATAAAAAAAGCAATAGAATCACTTGAAGATGGAAAAATATCGGAAAAAGAACTGGCAGAAAAATTTAAATTTGAAGGCATTGACGAAGAATTCATTCCGGAAATATTAAGTCATCTGAAAAAAGATAAGAAGAACTTCTTTGTTATAGATAATGCATCAAGAGATATATTAATAAAGGAATTGAACGACAGATATGACCCTGTTATAAAAACAATAGAATCACTCGGAGACGGAAAAATTTCAGAGGAAGAACTGAAAAAGAAACTGACAGTATTTGACTTTAATAAAGAGTGGATTAGAGGAATACTGGATACTTTACCCCGGTATAAAATCAATGATAAAGCCAGAACTATGCTACAAAATATATTGAAAGATAAATATATTGCCGATATAAAATTTGTAGAAGAAAAAACAAAGAGTCCTGATGTGAAAGAAAAATTTAGCAATCTGACTTTTAACGACCAGGAAATCACAGAAATTCTTGATCAATGCCAGAAAGACAGAGAAGGTTACTATCCCGTTAATGATATAACTATAAATATAGTTAAAGATAAATTAAAAGACATATATGAATTTAATTCAGACTATATAAATTCTTTGAAACACAGAACCTTTTCTGAAGAAGACCTGAGAAAAGAATTGGCCGGACTGGGCATTAAGAACAAAGAGGCAGATAAAATTATCGGACAGGACGGGGCTAACTGGATAGATTATGTATTTTTAAGAAAGGACACCCGTGTAGGAGCAGCAGAAAAATTATACACCTTTGTAAGAGTCAATGAACCATATAACGGAGAAGACTCATGGATCCATCTGTATCCCATAAGAAACGGAAATTTCTGCATAGGATTTGTTTACCCCTATGACGAAATAATGGAAGAAGTAACTACTATAAGAAACCATAAGCTTTTATCAGGTATTATAGGGCTTTCTCTTCTCCTGATAATTATAATTCTCCTGTCAAATTCCATTACCCGCCCTGTCGCACATCTGGCAGAATTCGTACACAGAGTGGCAAAAGGAGAACTTGACCAGAAAATATCTGTAACAACATCTACCTATGAAGTAAGAACACTTGCATTATCTTTCAATACGATGATAGATGATCTGAAAAAATACATAGAAGAAAATGAGAAGGTTACTGCAGAAAAAGAAAGAATAGCCAATGAAATAAAGGTGGCCAGCAGGATTCAGATGTCCATAATACCTCAAACCTTCCCCGCATTCCCTGAAAGAAAAGAAATAGACATATTTGCAAATATCATACCTGCCCTGGAGGTAGGAGGAGATTTTTACGATTTTGCCTTTATAGATGATGATCGTCTGGGATTTGTAATAGGAGACGCTTCAGGGAAAGGAGTTCCTGCAGCATTGTTCGTGGCAATAAGCCGTTCTTTTCTGAAAGCAACTTCTACTGCCATGAAAGGTCACGAACCGGGAGATTGCTTGAGACATGTAAATGAACTCATATGTAGTGAAGATTATATGAATATGTTTATTACCATGTTTTACGGCGTATTGGATACAAAAACAGGGGAACTTCATTACTGTAATGCCGGCCATAATCCTTCTTATATTATTA
>CALARM010000564.1 GCA_937888925.1 uncultured Synergistia bacterium
TGTACATGCCTCCTCTGTTCCAGGAAAGAAGTTTTAATGTTTCATCGGCTCTTTCTTTAAGCCCTTTTTCTAAAAGTTTCAGATAGACATATATGCCGTCTGCATGATTTGCCACTGTGAGTATATCTTTTGTAATTCCTCTTTTATGAAAATCTTCTGTTCTCTTTATAATTATATCCAGTGCATTTCTTGTTTCTCCCGGGGAAAGATCATCTTCTGAAATATGTCGTCCCCTTCCGGAATAGGCAAGGTGATAAAAACATGCTCTTTCTATACCTTCTTCTTCTATAAAATCAAAAATTTTTTCAAGATCTTTATAGTTATGCCCTGTAAGAGTAAGACGGAGTCCTACTTTTTGCCCGACAGCCCGGCAGTTCCTGAAACCTTTAACAGCTTCCTGAAATGCACCTTTAGAGCCGCGAAACCTGTCATTTACTTCTCCAATACCGTCAAGGCTTATACCTGCATAGGTAAAGCCTGATTCTTTTATTTTTCTAGCCATAGCTTCTGTTATAAGTGTTCCATTTGTTGAAAGAGTTGCTCTCAGTCCCAGGGAACTGGCATAATCTGACAGATCAAACAGGTCTTTTCTCATAAGAGGTTCTCCGCCGGAAAACAATATGGCAGGAACTCTGAAATCTGCCAGGTCTTTTAATAGGACTTTTCCTTCTTCTGTAGTCAGTTCATCTGTATATGCTTTATTATGGGAATCTGTATAACAGTGAATACATTTCAGATTACATGTTCTGGTAATATTCCATACGGTAACAGGTTTTCTTTCAGAAGCATGGGCCGGGATTGTTTCACTTACAGTGGAGGATTTGCCATGAAAATTTTGACCATATCTTATCCTGTCTCCGCTGCTTTCTTCTCCGCAGTATAATTTACTTATATTAATCATTTTTTTTACCTTTCTTATTGTAAAAATCCTCATAACAACTGCCATGACCAGGTGGTCACAGTGAAGAATGATAATGCGTTCATCTCTTCACTTTTCACCCTTCACAATTCTCATATAAATATTTCTTTTTTTATCTTTTTCTCCCTTTAATATTATTGCAGGAAATTATGGTATAATTATTAAAAGTTCTTTTTTAGGAGGCACTCTTTATGGAACAAAAAAAAACACCTGCCTTTTTAAATTTTATAGATTTTAAAACCATTGGTATACTCTTTCTTATGTTTCTCATTGCTTTTATATTCTGGGACACACCTTTAATATATCCGATAAAACTATTTGTTGTCATACTTCATGAAGTCAGTCATGGCCTTATGGCAGTAATCACAGGGGGACAGATAGAAAGAATTGAAATAGACTATCGTGTGGGAGGAGTCTGTTATTTCAGAGGAGGAAATCTTTTTCTTACTGCCAGTGCCGGTTATCTCGGTAGCATATTCTGGGGTGGTTTGATCCTTATTCTTGCTGCAAAGACTAAATATGATAATATTATGGGAATGATTATAGGTGCTTTTCTGGTAATCCTTTCTATTTTCTATGTAAGAAATATGTTCGGATTCTTTTTTACTCTTCTCTTCGGTATAAGCCTTATTATTATTTCTTATAAGGCCGGTAATTATATACTGGATCTTGTTATGAAATTCATCGGCATGACAAGCTGTCTTTATGCCATAATAGATATAAAGGAAGACCTTATAAGCAGAACCAATATAGGAAGTGATGCAGATTATATAGCACAGTCTCTCGGATGGCAGAAGCTGTCTGTTCCCATAGGAATTATCTGGATCTTTATAGCTCTTCTTTCATTCTGTATATTTCTTTTTATAGCAGGCAAAAATAATGGTGAGAAGAAAAATTAATACAATTCGTGAAGGGTGATCTGTGAAGGGTGAAGGGATTTATAACCACACTCCACTCTTCATTGTTTTGCTGACTGCTGATAGCTGATGGCTATAAATTATTCTCCGATTTCTATTACCCAGTTATTAAGTGTACCAGTATTATCTTCAACTGTGTCTGCTATCTTTAATGTCCAATCTCCACCGGCATTTTTACCTCTGAAAACTGTAAGATGTTCCTGAGGCTTGAATTTCCCGGAAAATGGAGGCACTCCATCGATAATCCATATCAGAGCCTGTTCGTCGAAAATAGTATTTACAAAATTCCGGATATCATCTCCTGAGAATCTACCTGCTCTTTCAAAAATGGTAATCTGCGTCTTATCAGGCCCTGTAAGATAAGCGGTAAGATCAGGATCGGAAGGATGAGTAATATTAATTATAATCCTCACATCGGCTACAGTACCTGTATTACTTACCCTTATAGCAGAGGTGATTCCCTCCGGGGAATTGTCAGGTATTGATAGATTAATATCTCCTGAACTGAAACTCTGATATGAAGGTGTATAAAAACCTTCGACAGTGGCTTCGCTGAGGGTGCCTGATTTAACATCCAGAGCAGTCTCTTTGAGTTCTCCTTTAAACGCATCAAAAGCTTTTACTATATAGGAACCGGAAGGAATTGAATAAAAGTAAGCCACCCCATTTTCATTTGTAACACCTGGACTTATCATTTTATTATTACTGTCAAATAGAACCAGGGATAGTCCCTTACGGGGAGGGACTGTAGAAACTTTTATTTTCCCATATTTGCCGGGAAGAACTCTTCCCAGAGCTTTTTCAATGTCCGGTTTCCCCCATCCTGTGTTTTTATCCCAGCCGGGAGTTTCAAGATCTGTGGCAGTCTCTTCTAACTGGCTTTTTACTTCATCAGGTGTTAATTCAGGATGGGCTGACAGTATAAGGGCACATACTCCTGCAATAAAAGGTGTCGACATAGAAGTTCCATTCATATAAGTATATCCCTTTTCTAAAAATGTTGAATATATGTGGTATCCCGGAGCGGATATGGAAATATGACTTCCTGTAGTAGAAAAAGAGGTTTTACGATCATAGCCGTCAATTGCACCTGCAGCAATTACTCCCTGATTTCCTGCAGGAAATTCGACCTGGTCATTCCCATCGTTTCCCATTGCTACAACAATTGTTATATTGTTATCAAGGGCTTTTTGAATGGCATCGAACATGGTTTGTGAATATGTATAATAGCCGAGACTCATACTTATTACTTTAGCACCATGTAATCTTGCCCACTCTATCCCTCTGGCTACATTATTATTGCCGTCAGGGCCGCCATCCAGGACTTTAACCGGCATTATCTTACAATTCCAGGCAACACCGGCTATACCATTTCCATTATTACCTTTCGCCGCAGCTATACCGGCACAATGAGTTCCATGACCATCGTCATCGTTGTTTTCTGTTCCGATCAGGGCTTTATTATTACAAAAATCATAACCGTCTACCATTTTGCCGGAAAATTCGCTGTGCTGGCCATCAACGCCTGTGTCAATTATTGCAATAATAAGATTGGGGTCACCGCGGTTTATATTCCATCCTGCTTCGGCGTTACAATGCTGAGGAGCATATTGCCTGTTATAGAAGGTATCATCCGGAATAATACAGGTATGGCATTTATAATTTGGTTCTGCATAAACTATTCCATCGGAATTTCGTAAATTTTCTATTGATTTTACTATGGATTTCCCGGAAGATATACGAAGTGTTAAATAGAGATTGTCTCCTATTGTAAATTTATCTATTAAAGTTCCTCCTGAACTTTTAGCAATTTCTTCAGGTAACAGGCCTTTTTTATATCGAACAATTATTTCTCCTTCTTTATGGGGGCCGAGTTCTTCATCACTGCCAGGAAGAGCCATAGGATCCGGGAGGGTATTTTTTATTTGAGTGATTTCCTGCTGAGGTATTATTCCGACATTACTGTTTCCACAGCCTGTAAGGAATGATAAAATTATTAAAAGCGTAAAGGTTATAATAGTTTTTCTCATAGTCACTGTCCTTTCTTTTATGGTCTCGTAGTAAATGTAAACCGACCGTTATTGGCTCCTATCAGGTCAAGTCTGGGACTGGAATAAGCAAGATATCCGTATTCAGAATTTGAGCCACAGGCCATGGCATCTATATCCCATTGATAAACAGTATTTACTTCGAGTTTTCCCATCGGTACAGTTACAGATGTTTCACTGGAGCTATTACTGGTAATGGTTGTCTTCCAGGTTTTTACATTGCTTCCATTCTGTTCCAGTATATATACATCATATTCTCTTTTTTCTCCTACAGGGTTATTATAAGACCAGGAAAGAGCTGGCCCGGTTGATACCAGTTCATTATCAGGAGAAACCAGATTGACTTTAAACACATCCAGAACTGTTAATTCAGGAGTAGTTGAACTGGTTGGTCCTGTCCCTCCCGAATTATAAGGAGTAATCTGATAATAAAGGGTCTGTCCCGGTTTTGTGAAGGCAGGATCCCAGTCTGTAAAGTTATATTCCTTTTGCTTCTGCTCCCTGGGCAAAGTTATTCCTGCAGGACTAAAAGGCCCTGTCTGGCCGGTGGCTCTGGATATTTTATAACCGGAAGCGTTTTCAACTCCGTTCCAGCAAATACTAACAAAACAGCTTGCTCCGGTGGGGATGGACGATAATTCGATTAATTTCCCTCCCGGAAGAAGTGCTTTGCCTTTAGCACTGGCAGGTGCTTCCCCGAAGGTATAAGACTGGGCATATACCCCGTCAGGAGCTTTCGAAGGCGGAGCAATGGCTGATGATGATCCTTTCAAAACCATAGTGATTTCAGAAATATTATTATTTTCATCGCAGGCATATATATTTATATATGTTCCATCAGGTGGAATTAAAGATGGATTAAGACTGGTGGTAAGAGAAGACTGATCCCAGACTGTTATATACGGGTCGCCGTATTTATTCCCCAATCTGAACTTTATAAGTTTTATATCATTATTCCCCTGAACATTAACTGTTACATTTTTCACACTGTCTATAACTTCTCCGTCACTTATACCGGAAATATTTATCACAGGAGAAGTTTTTTCCCAGGAAGGATTTACAAGGGGCATTTCGATCATATCAACAGTGGTTGCAGCACCGGAAGCTACTTTAACCGACTGGGCTTTCGATTCTCCGTATCCTTCTTTATCCAGAATAACAGTATAGGTACCTCCTGGCAGGGCGATGGAAAATTTACCTTCCGAATTCGTGGTAGTCTTTTGACCTGTTTCTTTAATGGTAACAACGGCAGAAGAGAGAGGTGAGCCCTGCTCAGAATCTGATACTATACCTTCAATTTTTGCATTTCCCTGCGGCGTTGGAATTGAAATAGTATTTACATTTTCACCACAGCCACATGGTAAAATACTTAATAAAAATAAAATAAATAATAAGTAGAATAATTTTTTCAATATATGTACCTCCTTAAAAACCTTTGAATTTATTTTATTCTATATAAATTAATGAAATTCCTGTAAAATTGTATGTTCTGAAACATATATGGTCATGACCATCATAGCTGTAACAGGATGTAAATTAAATTATTTATTTGTAAACTTAATTGATATAACACCTGTATTTATTGAGAAATTTAACTGAAAACTGTAAATTAATTTTATTTAACATATTTTTAACATGTTTTTATTGAATTTGTCTTTATCAGGTAATATAATATATTTGTCTGTTTGACAGAAAATTTTCACAGGGAGGTTCCTTATTATGGCTTCTATAGAGAGATTAAACCTTACTGCTAACAGTAATTTATATCAAAACGTGAAATCTGGGAAATCTTCCGGAGATGAGTTAACTGGAAATATAAAAGATGGTTTTATAAAATCAGAAAATGGTTCAAGTCCTGAAATATCAATGAAAAGTGCCCTTGAAAATCTCAGAAAACAGGATCAGGCAGATCCTTTCAAAGATGCGAGAGATGTTCATGAAAAACTTAAAACCCTGA
>CALARM010000565.1 GCA_937888925.1 uncultured Synergistia bacterium
CTTTAGTCTTTTCAGCTCCTTTTGGTTTCTGAGTCTGACTTTTCTTTGATGCTGAAGATTTTGATGATTTACTGGCTGATGATCTTGATGCTCCTTTGCTACCACCTATTTTTCCCATATTATAACAGCTCCTTTCATATTTTTAATCACCTGTATTAACTACCAGGTAAATTAATTACTTTTTATTCTTAATATTTATATAAGCAATATTTATGCCAAAGGATAAACCATAATTTTTTTCTTATATAAATACCCTTTTATACCCTTGTTTAAATATTATCTTATTATTTTTTTCATAAATAAACTGTCGGCAGAATCGTCGAAGGAGACAATTTTGTCGACAGTCAATTTATTTTATTAAATCATTCTACCTGGGCCCATAACCGGAACTGCCTGGCCGGGGGTCATTACGCCCATTCCCGGCATGCCCTGCTGCTGCCCCATCATATCTCCGCCTGCCTGCATGGCCATCTGTAACTTCTGTTTCAATTGCGGTGTCTGAGGCTGCCATCCCTGTCCCTGAGCAGATTGCAAATCTTTCTGTAACTGCTGTTTTGCCTGAGTAAGATTGCCTCCCCCCATACCTGTCATACCCATAACTCCGCCCATAGCTGGATTCATACCGCCGCCAATACCACCTGCACCCTGTACCCCGCCGGCACCTGGCATACCCTGCATACCCTGCTGGCCCATCATACAACCCATGCCAGCTGCCTGAATTACTCTGTCACAATCGGCATTTATAATCATATCCCAGTCCTGTTTTCCCTGATTGGGATTCATCTGTGGTCCACCTGCAGATCCTGCGTCTTTAGCCTTATCTCCACCGCCGCCTTCGCCGCCGCCTCCTTCACCGCCACCGCCGCCACATTCCTTTCCCTTTTCGGCTTCTTTTGGCTTCATGGCGTCCTGGAGAGCTTTCAATATGTCATCCAGTTTATCATTAATTGCATTTGAGCCCTGACCTGTACTTGTTTGACCTGTACTTGGTTCTGTTGGCTTTGGTTCTGTTTGATTTGGCGGTGTAAAGCCATATACCGTTCTCATATCTTCTTTTTTGGCATCGTCAGAAAGCTTTGTCTGCTCACTATTTTTCGTTTCTTTACTTTTCTCAGTTTCTTTAGTTTTTTCAGCTTCCTTTGGTTGCTGGTTTTTTGATGTTTGAGATTTTTTTGAAGCTGACGATTTTGTTGATTTACTGGATGATGAACGGGAAGCTCCTTTACTACTACCTATTTTTCCCATATTTATAACCGCTCCTTTCCTGAATATTTACTGAAGTGAGTACAGGTAAATCTTTTCATGATATTCCACAGGAAGAAACAATACTGCCCATACTTATACTCAAATCAGTAATTATCTCTGATTTATGTACCATCTCTATTACTATTTTGTATATTATTTAGCAATATTTATGCCAATGGATAAATCATAAAAAATTTTCCGGAATATACCTTTTCTTCTGCCTGACGTAAATATTATAGATATTCCTCGCGTCACCCGTTACAAAGCATTTAATTTCCAATAAGTTATGAAAGTAAATATAAATTTTTTTGTAACGAGAAAAGATATTCGACCATTTTGTCGAATTAAATTATTTAAATAAATTGCTTCTCCATAGTTTTCATTTAAAGCTTTATTTTACGACAGTAAAAATGAAATTTCCTATAAAAAAAATCTATAAGATTAGTAGAGAGTTCTTATGATAAATATCCAGCAGAAATATTTCTTATTATTATTCAGTAATATACTCTTTCCTGTAATCAACTTCCTTCTTATATATCTGATTTTAAAAATATCACTTTTTTCAATTCCAGAAGCCATATTTCTTTTATTCTCTGTAACAGTTATGACCATAATAAGTACAGTCATGGTAAGGCCTTTCCTGACACATGGCACAGCAGATGATGACAGATTACTCTACCGGCTGCCTCTTATAAATGCCATAATGATTACAGTTTTAACTATCTTATTTTTTATATTTCATATAATTATCAGTAACCCCGGTAATTCAGATATAATACTTTCCTCTGTAAGATTGTTAAATACCTTTATGTCTATGATAATATTTACTTATTTTTTGACCTATGATATTGTCCTGTTTCTAAAAGAAAAAATACTTATAAAAAATAATTCTTTTCCTGCCATAATAAAAATACGGTCATCAGGGTTGTGGAAAAGGATTGCCTTTATCCTGATATTGATTTTTTTTATTCCTTCAATAAGTCTTCTTACGTCGGCTCATATAAGACTATCTGCCGGTACGGAAGATATTAATAAAATAAAAAATTCTCTCCTTTCTATGAATCATGATTTAGTAATAAACGTCATCACTATGTCTGTACTTTTGATACCGCTTATTATACTTTTCAATAGAAGTATAACGGAACCGATAAAAAGACTCATAAAGAGCATGAACAAAATCAAAGAAGGAGATTTTGAGACCATGGTTCCGGTAATGTCCTGCGATGAAATAGGCATGATGTCACAGGGATTAAATCAGATGATGGCAAGTCTCTTCAGCTACAGTACACTGCTCCGGCAGAGAATAAACAGGCTTACTCTACTCTTCAATGTGAGCCAGGCAATAAATCATATTGAAGAAACAGATAAATTACTTGGTTTTATACTGGATTCATTGCTTACTGCCATGAACTCTGAGAAAGCATCAGTCATGCTTATAGATAAAGACAGAGGTAAATTATATGTAAAAACATACAGAGGAAGCTACAGGAATGAAAATGATTATGATTTTTCTCTGGGAGAAGGTATTGCAGGAACAGTAGCAAAAACAGGAGAAATGATTGTTGCCAATAATGGCCATAAAGATCCGAGATTCCTGGTTCGTGACCATATAAAAAAAGATTATGATATAAGAAATTTAATATGTGCTCCTATGATTATTAAAGACACGATAATAGGTGTTGTAAACCTGTGTAATAAGCAACATGAACTGGGTTATGACAATGATGACATAGATTTATTGAGTACAGTTTCTGCCCAGATTGCAGGTATTATAGAGAGAAATCGCCTCAGAGAAATAGAACTGGAACATATGAAAAAGGAAAAATATTTATATATAGGCCGTGTTGCGGCAGGAGTGGCCCATGAAATTAAAAACCCTTTGAATGCCATAGGAATGATTGTTCAAAGATTTAAAAGAGAATTTAAAGTAACGGAAGATGAAGAAGAATATGTAACATTACTGGAAATTGTCATAAGTGAAGTGTCGAGAGTTAACAGCATAGTGGAAAGGTTTCTTAAATTTGCAAGACCACAGGAGCTTAACCTGTCACATATTGAACTTTCCGGCCTGTTAAAAGACATTATAACACTCCTTACACCTCAGCTCCGGGAAAAAGGATTAATAGTAAAAGAACATCTAACAGAGAATCTGTACTGTAATATTGATACCGATCAAATCAAACAGGCGGTAATAAATATTATACTGAACGGCATAGAAGCAACAGAAAAAGGTTATATAGAAATATCTTCCGAGAAAAAGGAACATACGATCTATATAAAAATAAAAGACACAGGATGTGGCATTTCTGAAGAAAATAAAAATAAAATTTTCGAATTATATTTCACAACCAGGCCGGAAGGAAACGGAGTCGGTCTCTGTGTTGCCCAGAAGATAATAGAACAGCACAGAGGTATTGTAGAATTAAACAGTGTTCCGGGAAAAGGCACGGAATTTATAATAATTCTCCCTGCAGATAATGCCGATCTGTAGAACAAATGGAGGTGACAGTATTATAAAAAACACAGAAAGCATGAAAGAATTTATTCTTGTAATAGATGATGAAAAAGCTCAGAGAGAAATCCTTACAGGTTTTTTGAAAAAACTCGGTTATAAAGTAG
>CALARM010000566.1 GCA_937888925.1 uncultured Synergistia bacterium
TAATAGATTACTTCTGTGAAGGAGAAAGATATTATCTTGTTATGGATTATGTAGACGGAAGAAACCTCAAGGAATACAGAGAGAACAATCCTGTCATTGATAAAGAGCAAATAACAAAGATAATTTCTCAGATCTGCAATGTTCTTGAATATTTACACAGTCAGAAACCTCCCATAATATTTCGTGATTTAAAACCATCCAATATAATGATAACAGATTCTCACACCATAAAACTGATAGATTTCGGTATAGCCCGTATATTTAAAGAAAGTCAGAAGAGCGATACTGTGATAGTAGGTACACCTGGCTTCGCTCCTCCCGAACAGTACGGCAAAAGGCAGACCGATGAAAGGTCTGATATATACAGCCTTGGAGCAACGTTATATTATCTCCTTACGGGAGAAGTTCCTGACCTTCCTGACCAGAAAGGAAGAAAAGAAGTGGCCAATCATGTAAATGTGCCATCCCATTTAAAGCCTGTTATTTTAAAATGTCTGAACGCCGAACCTTCTGAAAGATATGGAAATATTTCGGAGTTTAAAAAAGTTTTTTCCGGCGACTCGGAAACCTCACTTCAGTTACCTGAGAAAAATAAAGAAACACAGCACGAAATAGTAATTAAAGATGAGCCTGTAAATACATTTCTGGCAAGCAGTCTTACCTGTGGTTTTATGTTAATACCTTCAGGTATAATTGCCTTACTCGGGTATTTCTGCAGATTAATACTCATGCCACATCTTCGCACTGACTTAACCATCCTGTTACTTTCTTTACTTGGCGCAGGCGCTCTTACAGGACTATGGACAGTGTTTATAAATAAACTTCGTAAGATTCCTGGCTTTAACTGGGAAGCTCTTATATTTGTTTCATTACCTTTTATACTCTTAAATGGCAGAAATATATTTGTACTGCTTATACCTGGATGGGCAAGTACCGGATCGGCTATAGCTCTTATGTCAGCCCTTCTTCCTCTTATGTATGTGCTGTCCTTTATACTAATATCATTTTTCCGGCGTAAACCAAAAACAGGACAGGAAATTAAGGCTTTAAGTGTAAAAAGTAAAGAATCCTTTATAGGTAAGACTGCAACTGTAACTGTACCTCTCAAACCAATGGGAAAAATAGTCGTAGACGGTGAGGAAGAAACCTTTACTGCTTCTTCTCAGAGCGGACAGTTTTTGACAGAAGGTACAAGGGTCAGATTGCTGTCATTGAAGATGGGGGATTTTGTTGTAGAAGAGGTCAAATAAAAAAATATATAAATTTTTTAAAAATTATTAAAGAAAAAAGAAATTATTCCGAAGATTATATTAAGAGGTTTTTTAAATGAGGAGGAACGTGAGAGGTTTTTTTAGTGAGGAGGCACGTAAGATGAATATAGACAGATATGATACCATTCGATCCATAAAACCTGTTAATTCATCTGTCCGTGATGATTTCGATGTATTACTGAAAAATGAGAAATCTTCACTTTACCTCCCTGCTCTGAGACGTGTAGAATTTCAGCAAGAAGACCTTAAGACAACAGAAGAACGAAAAAATAAAAATAGAAAAAAAGAAGATATTTTCAAAGAACTGGAAAATAATACTATTTTATTAAAAAATAGTTCTTCTGATAAAAAATCTTTAGAAGAAAAGATTGAAAATTTTCCACCTGAATGGGGAAATTTATTTGAAAAAGGCACATCTCACCAGAGTTCTTATTCTCAAGAAAATGAATCTTCTTCCGACGAATACAGTAATTCTGATCAGGAGAGACTTGAAAAAATTCAGGAAAGTTATAACAGAGATTGTCTCGGGAAATTAATAAAAAAAGATAAAGATATCATATCTGCCATTTCCGATGCCTGCAGGGGCATTTTAAATTTTATAGAAACTGTGGCAAACCATCTTTCTTCTGTTTCTGAAGAAAAGAAAATACAGAATATGACCTGTATGAAAGGTCTTGTCTTTGATAGTGTTGCGTAAATAATGAACGGTACATGGTGAGTAGTGAATATTTTCATTACTCACCATTTTGAACCTTTATGAAGGAAAAAGTAAAATTAATGAAGAATTTAAATTATAGTCTCTTTTATAAGGTTATATTAAGGAGGTTTTACCGTTGAACGATAATCTTGATAAATATACAGAGGATGAACTGGTTAATTATTTTTGTAAAATTCTTGGCTTTGAACATTATGAAGAAAATCCCAGGGATAAAGAAACTAAAAACGTTATGATTACTGCAAAACTTGCAGCAAGAGATTTGAAGGAAGGCAAATTTCTTAACGAACCGCCAGTTGAAAGTCACGAGAAGATAAACATGGGATCTCTTGTGAGGACGAATCACAGAATAGTAAAACCTATGAAAGAGATTTCTTATAATAATAGTAATATTACTGTATATAAAACTATAGCTTACTCCACTGTAGGTGACTCTGATAATCAATATGATTATATGGAGTTTCTGGATCTGGTGAAAAAGCAATAATTTTATCTGAAATAGAATTTTTTTTAAATCTTAGTACCGCTCCAAATAAGTTCGTAACCATTTTATCAGCTTCTGCCTGACAG
>CALARM010000567.1 GCA_937888925.1 uncultured Synergistia bacterium
TCAAGCTCTTTTATAGCTTTAAAATCTTCTTCCAGTGTTTTATTTATAATAATCCATTTTTTTCTGTATTCATAAAAAGCGACTGCATCTATTTCAGCGCCGTTCGAATTTATAAGAACAGTGGGATTTTCATATGGAGATACATTATGATTGAACACATTTATACATAAATCGTATGTTTCATTGAAAGCTATAACTTCAGCTTTTCCTGTTTTTATTTCTATCTTAATTATTCTGCCTGTCTCATAAGTCTGGCCGTCTGATATATATATATATTTATTATCCTCTGAAAAACAGAGAGGCTGGCTTAAAAATTTATCTTTTACAGTCCATACAGTCTTTTCCTGCAGGCCATTCTCTCCGAAAATCCTGACAGAAAGCTCTGTTTCACCGTTATCTTTTACAGATATTATTCCACTGGCTCTGAAATTGTTATCTATTAACCATGCAGCAACATTACCGGGATTTTTCTCTATAAGGGTTAATTCATTTGAATTCAGATTGACACGATATAAATCTGCAACTGCCATTTTATCTTTATATAAAGAAAATATTAACTCATCCGGGAAAAACTCTCTATTACAATGGATAATCCCGACTTTATCATTTTTATCAGGAGTCAATATGGTAACTTCCATATTTTCGACATTCAATTTATAAAGTGAAAAATTTTCATATCCTCTATCATTGTCCAGATAAACAATATATTTATTTGTAGCCCATATATAATAATGTATGCCTCTTTTTTTCAAATCGGTGATTATTCTGTCATCTTCTTTTCCGATAGTCTTAATACATAGATTCATCACATTATTTACAGGTGACAGGTATGCAAGCTTTTGACCGTCAGGTGATATTTTGGGATATTTCATCGACTCTCTGAAAAGCACTTCTCTCGGTATAATTTCAGGCAAATCGGACAGGTTGTTATGTTGTAAATTTAAATGAAAAATATGTTGCATATTTTATTGACTGATACCATGAAAGAGGTCTTCCGTACAGAGAAATAATATTTCTCTGACGTGAGACGCTTCTTTCCCGGATTTTCCTTTGAAAGCAAGAAGTTTATTTAAATTTTCTTCAGAAGAGAACATTTTCAGGCAGGGAAATATCTTTTCTTCCGGCAGAGAGAATACGGCAGATGCTATATCTTCCACAGTCCGGCTTAAATACAGAGTATCAAAAAGCTTACGTAAAAGGTTCTTAGTAAAATCAGACAGTTTATATCTATGTTCTCTTTTTAACCATTCCAGAGATTTCCCGTATGAGATGAAGGCATGGCCGTACATTTCCGCATCAAAATAACATTCTCCCTGTTCATAAAAAACAAGGGAATTGGGATTTTTTTCTCCCTTCAATCTGTATCCGCAGGCTGCAAGATAATTTTCTCCGTATTTTCTGTAGAAATCCGTATGTGATAGATAGTATCCCAGTTCGAGAGCACTCATTTTTTTGTCGTGCCAGCCATATTGTAACAGCATACGGGAATAGTCAATTGACTGTGCCGCATATTCATCAGAAGAGAAAGATTTCCCTGTGTATTTCAAAAGAATGGATATTAAAAAACCGGCAATCCTGTTTTCCGGTTCTATTTTTAATATATCTATAGCACCTGCATAATCTCCTCTGCAGATTTTTTCTCCTGCTTTCAGGATTATCCTGTCAAAAGATTTCACGTAAAAAGATAAATCGACAGAAGGTGACATAAATTTAAAATATTTTTCATAAAATTCTTTCAATATTTCCCATGAAATTTCATAATGATATTCAGGGGGGATATAATCGGGAAAAAGAATCTGTAAAAATACAGACACAGGTTCAGGAAGATTATGGATGATAATGGCGATCTTTTCCCTGTCTGTAAGGGATTTGATGAGTTTTTCTCTTTCATAAGTAAGATGTAATCTGTCCGGAGCAAGCCAGGGATAAGAAGACAGAAGCCCGTCAGGGAAGTGACATTTACCGAGTATAACAAGACTCTTGAAAATATTAAATAAAATTACTCTTCCATCGTCTGTAGCGGATTTTTTTATTAAAGGCTGAGAAGTAACGTCTTTGAAAAAATATACTGTATCATCCGGAAGAATGGATATTACATATTCATAAAGTTCATCAGGCGCTTCTTTAAAAGCTTCTGTAATTTCATTAATATCTGCAAAATCAAGAGCCGTAAGCCAGGCTTTCTTATTGAAAAACCTGAGATCGGAAAAAGCTGTATCAAGAAAGCTGTGTCTCTTTGAAAGAAAAGAAGAAAAATCAAAATCTTTAATTATTCCTGCAAGAACAGAATAATCTACCTGAGAGAGAGCTCCTTTTAAGACAGGTTCTTTTAATTTATTCTGCCATATAAAATAAAGTTTTCCCAGAGCCATGTTTTGTTCATCTATATAGATGAGTTTTTCCAGAGCTTTTTCTGCTATAAAAGCCGTATCCCTGTTCTTCTGCCAGAGTTTACCCGTAATCTCAAGAACTGGCTCTATATTCAGGAGATTACCTCCTTTTTTCAAAAGATATTGGAATATTTTCCACATACTGTCTGCAGGTATCCTGAGAGAATCAAGTTTTTCAACACACCACGGACACTTTACTCTGCCACGGCCAAGTATATCATCTGTCTGATTTATATCAATAAAAAAATAAGATTTTTTATATATTATTTCTTTAATATCATTTATGAGCTTCTGAATAGAAATAAACGGTTTATTCTTTTTTACGGCAAACCCTTTAAAGAAAATTGAATAATCCTTTAAAGAGTTATGTTCCGTAAAAACTATGTCAGGCAAAATCAAACCTTTTTTTGCCATAAATTCTATTTTCAAATCATATAGATATTTTTTTAACTCATCATTCTTTATCTTATCCATGAGTTCTTTACTCATCACTATTTCCATTTGAGGAGACACCGTGTCTTTGAAGCAGATGCTGCCATATGATGTGCACGATAATTCATGGGAAAAACCGGTGAATTTTTCATCATAATATTTAGCAAAAAGCTCTTTTTCCTTTAAATCATATTCTGTAATATTTAATTCTCTGAGAGGAAAAATATTGAGTAAATAAGGCTTCTCCCTGAGTCCGTCCATGATTTTTTGCTGAAATCCATGATAATTATTTTTATGTTTTAAAACGATTCCTTCCATTATGGAAATCCAGGGAGAAGAATACATATTCTTTAAGACTGAAATCTCTTTTTCAGCTTTCTCAATATCTTCTTTTAAAATCATAGAGAAAATATTAAGGAACATGTCACATCTTTTCCCTGTAATTCTGTCTTTTATCTCAGGCATATCCCTCAATCCCTCTATTGAAAGCACTTTTATCCATGGAAATCTTTCAGTCATATGTCTGAATATGGACGTACAGTCAAAAGGTAATAAAACAAACAAATATTCATCTGCAGAAAAAGTATCTTTTATGTCCCATATTATTCTGCAGGCATTATTTTTAAATTCTTCATTATTTAATATATGAGGACAGACATATTTTATATCTTTCACTGGAAAGTTCTCTTCTACGAGTTCGATTTCAGAGTCTATATCTTCTCTGCTTAAAATTTTTACAGACGGGATTTTATCTGATATGAGTTTTTTTATATAAAGCCTTATATCACTCCCTGTCACAAGTACAGGTTTCTCTTTATTTATTTCCATAAGAACAGTTACATTCTCTATATAAGAAAGTAAAAACCTTCTCATCTCTTCCGGGAGCTTTTCCTCGAAAAGATTATCCCAGAGAGACAATTTTTTCAATTCTTCTTCAATATGAGAGGGAATTGTAAAACAATGAAGTTTTTTCCCTGCTATATAGTTATAACAGGAAAGAGGAGAAAAGTGTTTTATTATATATTCCGTAATTACTTCACTGTCATCTGTTCTTGGCCATAACTGCAGCATTTCCGATAAAATCGATACAGTATCTCTTATATTTACACCTTCTGATATAAGATTTCTCAAAATAGACACTATAGCTTTTCCAGGAATATTTATTTCTTTAAGTCTTTTTATCAATAAAGGATGGGATTTATTAATTTCCTGAAGGCAAGATGACACATAATCTTCATCTACAAAAAGAGAAATATGTTTTTCAATAACACTGGAAATATGGGTAATCAAAAGGTCTTCTGCCTTTAAAATTAAACTGCCCCGGGCAGCTATCTTATTTCCTTCTTCCATGTCAATCCATATGGAAGCTGTTCCATAGACAGGCTCAAAAGAATGGTCTCCTTCCAGAAGTCTTATATATTCATCGGAACCAGTTGCCAGAACTTTATTGCCCATAAGTCTTCCTCTGTTATTGCCCGGCCCTATAATATACTGCTGCGGATGAAGGTCAGACAAAACAGATACAGATACTTCGGGAATAATTACCCCTTTTTGTTCAAAAATGGTTTTCCTCAAATCCTCTATGTGTTTATTTATTACCGGCACAAGCCATTTAAGACCTACTCCCATGTCTAAAGTAATATGATTAATTTTCTGTGGTGGAACAGATTCTGAAAAAACTTCTTTTTTAATATTTTTTACATAATAATTGTGAAAGAAATATATAAGTACATCTTTTTCCTTACTGACCAGGTTATCCTTATAATATCTCCTGAGTTCGGAAGAGGTAAAATAGAGGTTCATAATCGACAGTACCGGTATTGAAACCTCTGCAGGAAGAGCCCTGAAGAGTATTAAGATTTCATCATTTCTAAAACATATCACTTCTTTTACGGATTTTCCGGAAAAACCACAGTTTTTTTCCACATAAGATTTCAAATCAAACTTTAACTCTCTTATCCAGTAAGATATTTCATATAATAGTTCTTCTATATTTTTCCGATGTAATAACATACAGGTAAAGGCCTTTCAATTTTCTTTTTTGTATTATAAATTAAAAGGAGATTTTTGGGAAGATCTTTAATATTTATATGTGAAGAGTGAAGAGTGAAGAGTGAAAAGAATAGGATATTGTTCACGACTCACTATACTCACTTTTATAATACATTTAGTTTCTCTTAAGATTATTTATTTCAGCAGGAAAGGAGAACTTATGCTAAATATAGTAGAAATAGTTATATTCGATGTCAGACGGGGAAAAGAAAAAGATTTTGAAGAAGCAGGGAAAACATTTGCTGAATTTATAAAAAAACAGGAAGGATATGTAAGGAGATGGTATTTCAGGGAGAAATACCATTCAGGGCGATATGTTCACTGTACTGAATACAGCACCAGAGAAGAAGGAGAAAATATTATAGAAAAATATAAACAGGAAGTAGGACATGAACAATTCAATAAGTTTTTTGCCATGCTCAGAAGGATGCCTGTCGTAGAATGGTATGACATATGGCTGTCTGAGGACTAAAAATTTTATTAAAAAAGTAGTTAAGGGACTGTAAGAAAATAACTATGGCAAATTATGGTTATTGTCCTCCCGTCATGATTATAAATATGATAAGGATAAAGAGATTCTACGCGTCACGCGTCACGATTCTTATAAGATATAATGAAAGTTGCCGGAGAAATAGTAGTTTTAAAGCATGGTAGAGAAAGAATAATATTTAATGCAGAACTGGTCAATCCGATTTATTTTCCCCGTGGCGGAGACAAAATTTTAAGGCTTCTGAATGAACTTAAATCATCAGAACCTTTCACTTCTCCGCCCCAGTTCTGCAGCAATGAATTATTCGATTTCTTAATTTTTCATTCCCTTCTGGTTCCTGACGATGCCGGTAAAATAGAACATAACTGCAATGAATGTGGCCAGACACATTCCGGCCAGAAGAGCCTCTATTTATTATTGAGCCATTCCTGCAATCAGTCGTGTATATACTGCTTCAACGGTATAAATACCTATAACAGAGACAGACATATTATGATGTCAGAAGAAATAGCATTTGCTGCCATAAAAGAAACATTTGCCACTGTTTCTGACAGACTGGAAATAGTATTTTTCGGAGGAGAACCACTCTTAAACTGGCAACTGGCAAAAAAAATAATAAATTACTGTGAGAAAAACATTCTTCCCGGAAATCCTGATAAATCCATAGCCTATCATCTAACGAGCAATCTCACCATTTTCCCTGATGATCTTATAGATACGGCAAAAAGATATAAAATGACCTTTCTTGTTGACATTGACGGGCCGGAAGAAATTCATAACAAAACAAGACCGTTTATCGATGGCAGTGGAAGTTTTGGGATAACAGCAGAAAACATTCGTAAACTTGTAGCCTCAGGCATAAAAGTTTCGTTGAGGGCAACAGTAACATCTCACAATGACAGTTTTATGACTGATATAGCAAAAACTCATAAAGAACTCGGAGGAGAAAGCTGTGCATTTGTACCTCTTAACCCGGTGGATTCCGATGATAACATATTACCGATTTCACTCTGTCCGTCGCCGAAAAAATTTGCATCAGGACTTAAAGAGGTATTTCATTCAAAAATCTGGCCAATAAAAGATCTATACCCTTTTAATGAATATATGGGAAGACTTCAACCTCTCTATAGAAACCAGTGGGGATGCGGCGCTCCTTTCGGTAATACCCCTGTAATTACAGCTTCAGGTGAGATTTTTTCCTGTATCTATCTTGTAGGGAATAAAAAATACCGGTTAGGTCATATCTCTTCGGGTGATTATCCCCGGCGGGATGTGATCTCTTATATGCTTGACACAGTAAATGTAAGTAGTCGCAGTGACTGCAGAACATGTGGCTATAGATTTCTCTGCGGAGGAGGATGTCCTGTAGGAATATTTTCAATTGAAGGTAACAGAAATGCCAGAGCAGGTATAAAAAGATATGTTAAACAAATGGCCTGTACTGTAAGTAAAACAGTATTAAGAGAACTGCTGTGGGATCTCAGGCAGAAAAAAGGTTGCATTTGAAGTTATAAAAAAACGCTATCTGAATTGACTTATTTTCTATTTTACGTTATGATTTTATAGTCAAAAAAATAAGGAGGTAATAACATGTTTTTAAAAAAATTCTTATTCATTACATTAATCTTATTCATAGTAACAGTCAAGTTACCTGCCAGAGCAGAAACTGTAGAGGGATGGTATCTCAGGGGGCTTATCTTATATTCCCAGGGGATGGATAAATATGACCTTGCTATAAAATGTTTTGACAGAGCTATTGAAGGCAAACCGGACTATATTGAAGCACTGGCTGCAAAAAGCCTTATACTGGCACAGCTTGACAGGACAGAAGAATCTATGAAGTGTATAGACAGAATTCTGGAAATAAATCCGAAAACTGCCAGTGCCTGGTATTGTAAAGGTCTGGCTGCTTATGACCGGGGTAAAAAAGATGAAGCGATTAAACTTTTCGATAAAGCTCTGGAACTTGATCCTGAATATACAGGTGCGTGGATATATAAAGGATGGCTTCTGAC
>CALARM010000568.1 GCA_937888925.1 uncultured Synergistia bacterium
TATCCAGTATTTTCCCGTTTATTATATGTTTTTTCAGTGAAAGAGAAAAATTCAGAGAAGGAATTTTGTCTGTATATTTTTCTTCTGTAATATATATCCGGGGACGTTCGGATTCGGCAGACATAAGTAAATTGTAGAGAGAATTTCCCTGTTTTACACTTATAATGATTTTAAGAGCCGAAGGCTGTATTATTTTTGTAACAATACCTCCTGTTAATTTCTTTTTCAGTTCCTCTGTTATTTTATTCATAATTACATAATCATATATCATTGTTTTTACTCATTTCATCGTGAAAATTTGTGACTCGTAACGGGGGTGGTGTTCCACCGGTGACAATCTTATCACAGAGAATGGCGAATTTCAACTATAAATAGTGTATACTAGTTATTTAAATTATTATAATTTTTGTATTATTTTTTATTGTATTTTTTTGTTCTATCAGATTTTTATATCTGCCACTTCAACTTCCGGTGCCGCTCGGACTCCGACAGATCCCGGCACAATAACACCGATAAACACCGATAATGACCTTTACTGCGACTCCTGTCCCTGTGACTCCGATTCATATCTTATGCCGGGTAATGAAAGAGGAGTTTTTATGAAACCCACTGATTTTAATCAACTTATTAATAGTATTCAGGAAGCAGGCGAAATTCGGCATGGTAAAAAGAAGGCAAGCCGTACCTTTGAATTTACACTGGAAGATGTTAAACAAATTCGAAAAAACCTGGGTAAGTCGCAGACTGAATTTGCATTAATGAAAGGAGATAAATAAACAGTGGGAGATATATGATCTTATCCCATTTTTTTTAACTGGCTTTTAGAATGTGGGCATGAAAATTATCGCGTTATTTTTAGTTATTGATTGTTACGAAAATTCTGTGTTTTTATTCCAAATCTAAAACCGAAAATGTTAAAATATGTTATAATACTATAAAAAAATTAAGAAAGGAAGTAGTACAGAATGGGAATAGACCTGAATGATACGGAGAAATATACCTCTACAGACACAGAAGATGTCCTGAAAACAGTAGAAGAATTCCCCGAACAATGTGAAGAAGCTCTTAACATTTGCAAAGGTTTAGATGTTCAGGACATAAAATGCTCAAATATATCTATATTCGGCATGGGAGGTTCCGGCACAGGAGGAGAACTGGTTAACTCACTGGTAGATGATAAAATTAATATACCTCTGATGTTTTTTCATCATTATCATGTGCCGAATTTTATATCATCTGATTCTCTCTGTTTACTCGTAAGTTATTCCGGCGATACTGAAGAAATTTTACATGTTTATGATACGGTAAAATCACGGAAAGCTCATATAATAATATATGCTTCAGGCGGCCTTCTTCTGGAAAAAGCTATAAAGGATAATATACAATACGTAAAAATACCGTCCGGTTATCAGCCGAGATGCGCTCTGGCTTTTCTCTTTTTACCACTCTTATATACCTTATACCGTCTATCTCTCATACCTGATCCGGGAAAAGATATAGAGAAATCTATTGAAATTTTAAAAATTTTGAGAGATAAATCAGGCAGGCATATACCGTCAGAAAAAAACTATACCAAATCACTGGCAATGAAACTGGCCGGTACAATACCTCTGATTTATTCTTCCCGGTCCTATCTCGAACCTGTGGCAAAAAGATGGAAAAATCAGTTGAATGAAAATGCAAAAACTATGGCCTTTTATGATAATTTCCCCGAACTGTGTCATAATACCATCTGTGCATGGGATAAGACAGAAGATAATTATTCACTTATACTTCTGAGAAGCAGGGAAGAAGATTCGTCTGTAAAAACAGGAGTAGAATTTGTAAAGACAATTGCAGGTAAGAGAATTACTGCAGTGGAAGAAATAAAAATAGACAGTACATCTTTTTTGGAGGAAATACTGTCTATGATTTACCTCGGTGATTTTGTGAGCATATATCTTGCCTTACTTAAAGGGGTAGATCCGGTAGATATTTCTCTTATCAGGCAGTTAAAAGAAAAACTCTGTCGGTGAAAAGTGAAAAGTGAAAAGTGAATAAAAAAGTTTACTGATTTACTTTTCACTTTTCACTACTCACTTTTCACTAATAATGTTCAAGTAAATACTTCAGCTCTGCTTCTGTGCTTACCCTGTCAGATACTACAACTTCTCCTGCATCTTCATAACCGAATCCTGTTATGCTTCCTTTTCCGTCACGGTGTATTATTTCTTTCCTGAAAACCTTATATTTTCTTATATTTACGCCTTTGCCCTGGAGAATTTTCTTTGCATCAGTAAAAGGAGCACCTTCTGCATGATAAAATATACTTCCGTCTTCCGAGAGAATCTTGTAATCAAATTGATCCAGCAACTGACCTACTCTTTCAAAATCATTTCTGGGAGGTTTCCCTATTTCTATATTGTAAAAAGACAGAAGATCATCGACTGTATCCATTTTTGTCCAGTGAGTCATATCATAGGTGGCACCGTCTTCAGCTTCTATTTTATGTCTTTCCGTTATATAGAAACCTTTACCGGATTGTAAACTCTCTATGGCTTCTTTTACTGTTATAACGGGATGAACCTTTTCTTCCAGAATTATTTCTTTGTGCACGGCATTGGGGGAAGTAAGATAGGAAGCAGCCATTCCTCCTACGAGAGTGCCGATAACTGTACCCAGTATTGCTCCTTCTTTTCCCAGGAATACTCCTGACAGTCTTCCTACAATCAGAGCACCTATGCCTGCGCCCAGTATGGTTTCACCGAGTCTTTTATTGACAGGTACGGGAGGTTCCAGTTCTCTTGATACAGTTATCTCTTCGCCTCTGAATTCAAAGATATTTAAATGCCTGTCTTCACTTTTATCGATTACATTAAGTTCTACAAGTATTTCTTCCACCTGTTTCAATGTTTCTTCACTCATGTATTCGGTACTGTCTGTCATTTTACATCGCCCCTTAATAAAAAATTATTCTTTTCAGAAATCAGTTTATATTTTATTAAAAATTTTTTTATTAAAAATTTCGAAATCAGTTTATATTTTATTAAAAATTTCTTTATTAACAATATTAGGAGGTATTTTACCGTCTAAAGCTGTTAATAAATTTTCAACTGCCATTACTGCCATTCTGGTTCTTGTCTCAACTGTAGCACTGCCGATATGAGGAAGGAGTATAACATTTTCAAGTTCTATAAATCCTTCCGTAATGGCCGGTTCTTTTTCATATACATCAAGGCCTGCCCCCATAATTTCACCATTTTTAAGGGCTTTTACGAGTGCCTCTTCATCTACTACTTCTCCCCTTGATGTATTGATCAAATAAGAAGTTCTTTTCATTATACAGAATTCTTTACTTCCAATCAAGTGTTTTGTTTCAGAATTAAGAGGTACATGAAGGGTAATAATATCAGATTCTCTTAAAAGTTCTTCAAAGGATACAAAAGTCATGTTTAAATTTTTTTCTTCTTCAATCATTCTTTTTCTGCTGTGATAAAGAATCTTCATGTTAAATCCCTGGGATCTTGCTGCTACTGCCAGGCCAATCCTTCCCATCCCTATAATGCCCAGTGTTTTGCCATATATATCAGAGCCGAGCATAAACATGGGACCCCATCCTCTGAATTTTTTTTCTCTGCACAGTTTATCTCCTTCGACTATCCTTCTTGGTACAGAAAGTATCAGTGACCATGTTAAATCTGCCGTACTGTCAGTTAATACATCAGGCGTATTTGTAACAGGAATATTTCTCTCACTGGCAGTTTTTATGTCAATATTATTATAACCTGCCGCATAATTTGCTATGGCCTTAAGATCGGGATTGGAACAGATTACCTCCTGGTCTATTTTATCCGTAAGGAGACAGAGAAGACCGTCTTTATCCTTAAGACCTTTTATTATCTCTTCTTTCGTTAAAATTCGATCATAAGGGTTTACCTCTACATAACATGTTTCTTTTAATAAAGCCATACCTTCTTCTGGCAGTTTTCTCGTTACAAATACTCTGTGTTTCAGATTAATCACCCCATTTATAATTGTGATGCGTATAGAATCTTTATATATTTCTCGAAAAAATCCTTTTGTTTTATATAAAATTTTTCTCTTGCTATTGTAAAAGTAA